>CADAHF010000004.1:2976-39852 GCA_902787665.1 uncultured Pseudomonadota bacterium | reverse complement strand
GTATTCGCTCGGGCTTTGCCCTGCGCGGCATTCGTTAACACTCGAACTTCGCAATGCTCGTTCTCGTTTACTCATAGTCGAACTGGCGGTCATCCATTTCTAAGAATCTGGTCACACGTCATAATAAAATTAAACCCCACCAAAACGGTGGGGTTGAATTTTATGGGGCGGGTGACCAGATTCGAACTGGCGACACCTGGTACCACAAACCAGTGCTCTAACCAACTGAGCTACACCCGCCAAACTTTGTGTGGGATATCCCACTTGAGTTTTTTTGGTGGAGCTGATCGGACTCGAACCGACGACCCCTTGCATGCCATGCAAGTGCTCTACCAACTGAGCTACAACCCCGTGCAGCGTCATATTTTATATTTCTTCTTGCTAAATGTCAAATTAATTTGCTAATCTTTCATAAAGACAAGGAGAATTATCATGGATTATAATGCTTTAAAAGCTGAGGTTGAACAAAAAACAGCCCAAACAATTGATGTTTTACGCAATGAATTTGCAGGTTTGCGCACTGGCCGTGCGTCAACACATTTGCTTGATGGTGTCCGCGTTCCTGCATATGGTTCAGACATGCCGATTTCACAATTGGCCACCGTTTCAACACCCGACAACCAGACATTATCCGTTACTGTTTGGGATATTAACAATGCAGGCGTTGTTGAAAAGGCAATTCGTGATTCCGGTCTGGGACTTAACCCAATGACCGCGGGTGGTGTTATTCGCTTGAACTTGCCACCACTTACCGAAGAACGCCGCAAAGACTTAACCAAGGTTGCCGGTAAATACGCCGAAGAAGCAAAAATTTCTATTCGTAATATTCGCCAAGATGCGATGAATAAAATCAAACGCGCCGTTACCGATAAAGAAATTTCCGAAGATGACCAACGCCAATTCGAAGAAGATATTCAAAAAGTTTTTGATGCAAGAACATCCGAAGTTGATGCAATTGCAAAAGAAAAAGAAGCAGATATTATGTCTGTATAATTGAACAACGAACAAAAGAAGCACACATGTTTAAACTGTTTAAAAGAAAAGAAAACAAACCTGTTGCAAATACTGTTGTACCAAAGCATATTGCATTTATTTGCGATGGAAATCGCCGCTGGGCAGAGGCACGTGGCTTGCCACCATTAATGGGACACAAGGCTGGAATTGCAAACTTTGAAAATCTGGTTGATTGGTACATCGCACGTGGCGTAACAACAATCACGTTCTTTATCTTTTCAACAGAAAACTGGAATCGTTCCAAAGAAGAAGTCGATTACTTAATGGAACTTTTCTATACGGAATTAAAGAAAAACAAAAAACATGCTTTAGAGAAAAATCTTCGTTATCGCGTGGTTGGTTCACGCGACCGTTTACCAAAGCGTTTGGCAAAAATGTGTGATGAATTGGAAGAATCATCGGCTGAAAATACTGGTGGCACCGTTGTGTTTGCGTTGAACTATGGCGGAATTGATGAAATTGTTGATGCTGCAAATGCCGCAATCGCTGCGGGCAAGTCGGTTACACGCGAAACATTTGAAACATTTATGGACACAGGCGATTTATTGCCAGTCGATTTGATGGTTCGCACCAGCAACGAAATTCGCATTTCTAATTTCTTGCTTTGGAAATTGGCATATGCGGAATTAATGTTTGTTCCAGAACACTGGCCAGAATTGGTAAAATCTGAAAAGATTTGGCAACGCACACTGGACGAATTTGCGCGCCGCAATCGTCGTTTTGGCGGTGGCAAGAAAGCAAACTATGCCGGCAAGGCGAAGAAATAATCGGGGGCAAATTATGACTGAAACAACAAAACGCATTATCGCCGGAATCGTTATGACAACTGGTGTTGCTTTGATTGCACTGTTGCAATATGCAGGTGTCCCAGCGGTCCGTTGGGTCGCAGTTATAATCGCATTGGGAATGATTGTTGAAATGGGTTTGGCAATAAAACGTGCTAAATCTGAATTGTTAAGCAAGAATTATAACTATATCGTGTTCCCGTTGTTTTTTGCATGGTTGGTTATTGTTTTGTTGTCTGCATATGCGGTTGGTGTTCGACCATGGATAATGTTATTGTTGTTGATGATTATTTGTGGTGCAGACATTGGTGGCTGGTTCTTTGGCAAATTGTTTGGAAACGACAAAATGTGGGAAAAGATTTCGCCAAATAAAACATGGGCCGGACAAATCGCTGGTATAATTTGTGGAACATTGGCATCTATACTTTATGGATTGTTGGGAACAGATACATTTTTACCACAATTATTATGGATTGGCATAAGTATTTCGTTACTGTCACAATACGGCGATTTAACAGCCAGTTGGATTAAACGCCGCTTGGGATTAAAAGATTTTGGCAACATAATTCCGGGGCACGGTGGTTTTCTTGACCGGTTCGATGGCTGGATTTATGCGTTACCACTGATTTGGCTTGTAATGATGTAAGGAAACAAAAATGCACTTTATTTCAACTGTTCTTGCGCTGTTAATCGTTCTGGGGGTTGTGGTATTTGTTCACGAACTGGGGCATTTTTTGGCGGCGCGCTGGGCGGGTGTGCGCGTAAATACTTTTTCAATCGGTTTTGGTCCAGCGATTGCTAAATGGCACGACAGGCGCGGAACACAATGGCAAATTGCATGCATTCCACTTGGGGGCTATGTTTCTATTTACGGTCAAGAAGACATGTTTGATCGCAAGAAATATCAAGCATTACCAAAAGAGAAAAAAGTTGGACATTATTTATCTGTGCGCCCATGGAAACAATTTATTATAATTGCCGCTGGCGTCACAATGAACTTTATTTTGGCGTGGGGCATTTATTCTGCGACATTTATGTTTCATCCACGCCAGGTTCAACTGCCCGTCGTTGGTCAAGTTATTCGTGAAAGTGTTGCTTTTAAATCGGGCGTTAAACCGGGCGACAACATTTTGAACATTGATGGCAAGCATATCACAAACTGGGGCGAAATAATTATTGCCAAAGAATTGGCTTCTGCACGCGATGCCGATGTGTTAATTGCACGTGGCAAAAATGTTATTCATATAAAACTTGCACCATCAGAACGTTGGGGCTTGGTTGCCGACGGCAGCAAAACAGAATTTCGGCGCAAGGGATTCTTTAGCGCAATATATTCTGGGGCGCGCGAAACATATTACCAATCGAAAACGCTTCTTATTGTGTTAAAGCAAATCATAACAGGCGAACGTTCCAGCAAACAGCTGGGGTCGTTTATAACTATTGCCCAGGTTTCTGGAAACGCAATGGCGGCGGGATTTTTCGCCCTGCTTTCAATAATCGCATTATTGTCGGTTAATCTAGCAGTTATTAATTTGTTACCGTTGCCGGTATTGGATGGCGGATATTTATTAATATTGATTGTTGAAGCAATTATTGGTCGCAAACTTGGTGGTAAAGGTATGGAAATTGCAATCACATGTGGTTGGTTCCTTATCATCGGTCTGTTTATGCTTACCATGTGGAACGATTTGGCGCGTGTATTTGGGTTAATGTAATATGAAAAAGTTGTTATTTGTTTTATTTGCTGCCTTTTTGCCCATTATATCTAATGCGGCAACGGTTTCGCGCATTGATGTTTCTGGCAACAAACGTATGGATGACGAATCTGTGCGCATTTTAACAGGCATCAAAGTTGGTGATAATGTTAACGCAACAACTACAAACCAAATTGCAAAAAAGTTACAATCCAGTGGTTACTTTTCACATGTTGATGTTCAAATGTCTGGAAATGTGTTAAAAATAAAATTGGACGAAGCACCAATAATTAACATGGTAACTATCGAAGGTAACGATGAAATATCCACCGATGATTTAAAGAAAGAAATTCGTTTAAAAGAACGTGCATCATTTGATGAATCAACAATTGGTGCTGATGTTCAGCGCATTTTGACAATATATCAACGCAAGGGCTTTTTTGGAACCAAGGTTGATCCGAAAAAAATCGAATTATCTGATAACCGCGTAAATGTTGTTTATGAAATAAGCGAAGGTCACCCCACATACATTACCGACATTGACTTTACTGGAAATGAAAAATTCAGTGACCGCACATTACGTGGTGAAATATTATCGCGCGAACATGCCTGGTGGCGTTTTATGACACAATTTGATGTATTTGACGAAGATCGCATACAGTATGATGCCCAACTGTTGCGTCAGTTTTATTTGAATAATGGTTATGTCGACTTTAATGTAAAAAATATTGCTGGTACATTTACGCCTGACCGTGAATATTATTCTGTTGTCTTTGATGTTGATGAAGGTGACAAATACAAATTCGGCACAATTAAAATTGATAACCCGTTCCCAGATATTCCAATGCGCGAATTGGAACGCATGCTTAAAACAAAATCGCGCGACACATACAACGCATCTAAAATCGACGAAACAATTTCTGCGTTACGCGGCGCGGTTGCCGATTATGGATATGCGTTTATAAATGTTGAACCTGTTCAAACGCGAAATGCGGAAAGCAAAACCGTTGATTTAACATATCAAATTCAAAAAACAAATCGTATTTACCTGAACACTATCACTATTTTGGGGAATGTGCGCACATTTGATTCTGTGATTGAACAGATGTTGCCTATGCGCGAAGGTGACCCATTTTCATTACAAACTATCGAAGAAGGTCGTCAAAACCTTATGCGCACCCGTTATTTCAAAAACGTGCAAATGACACCAACCCGTTTGGCAGATGCCAATATGATGAATTTGGATATAACTGTCGAAGAACAACCAACCGGCGAATTGTCTGGTGGTATTGGCTGGTCGAATATCAACGGTTTTATGGTTGATGCTGGCATTACCGAAAATAATTTTATGGGACGTGGGCAAACGGTGCAATTACGCGCATCAATCGCACAATATCAAAAGCAGGCATTGTTTAGCTTTACCGAACCTTTCCTTTTCGGTCGACAGTTATCAGCAGGATTCGATGTATCGTATACTATGTATAACTATTCATCATTGGGATCATTTAATTATGATCGTGACTCATTAACCGTTGCGGGGCGTTTAGGTTGGAAATTGACAGACCATTGGTCGCAAACTGTTCGTTTGTCTGCATCTTTTGACCAAAACTATGATTTACAGGTCGGCGGTTGGTACGATGCGCAACTTTATACATTGGGAACGAATTTCCGTTATCATAATTTGAACACCAATTTCCAACAAAACACTCATACCGGTATCGTCGGTGATTTGGGTGTCGCATATACGGGGTTTGGTGGCACCGAAACATATATAAGATATTCAGGTGATATTACGGCAATGGTAAAATTCTTGGACGACCGCTGGCAGTTACGAACATCATTAGACGTTGGATATCTGCAATCATTGGATGGCGATTATATATCACGTGTTTATCGTTACTTCCTGGGTGGTGAAACTTTACGTGGTTTTGATATTGCTGGTGTTGGTTCACGTATTGGTAATTATGCACTTGGGGGATTATGGAAAGTTAATGGTTCAACTCAGTTGAACTTTCCGGTATTTATCCCTGATGAGTATCAGGTAAAAGGGTTCGTATTTATGGACTATGGTATTTTGGGCAAACCGCCAACCAAAAATCTTAATACCACAGACCCGTATGTCCACATAGACAGCGATTGGCGCACATCGGCGGGTTTCGGTATTTATTGGAACACCCCGATGGGACCAATGAATTTCAGTTGGGGGTGGCCATTAAAAATGAACAAATATGACCGCGAACGCCGATTCTTGCTGTCGTTTGAAACGCAATTTTAGTGGTTAGTAAAAAACACCCAAATGGGTGTTTTTTATCATCTATCTTTCCCTAGATTATTCGTTTTTATCATTTCTTGAATTTGATTTTCCAAATCTTTTATCTTTTTATTGTTTTCTTCTATATCGTTTTCGTATTCACGAATTTCATTTCTTGATTCTGTCTGTTCGTTCCAGGGCGCATCTTCCATACTTTTCTTGGTTGAATTAATGGCTCTTCTCAGTTCTGCGTTTTCCTGTTCTAAGTCGGTTTTTTTTCGTTTCAAACCATCTATCGCCAACTTAAAAAGCGTTTGTTTTGGTTGTGTCATATCAAAATCCTTTTGGCTTTTTACATATTATATCACAAAATGAAAAAAAACAAAACCGCCCGATTGGGCGGTAATATTTTAGAATCCGAAAACCATACGCTGTTTTGATTGACGTTTCTTTTCGTTGCGAACAGCTTCTTCTTTTAAACGTTTGCGTTTTGTTGTTGGTTTTTCATAACGCTGGCGTTCTTTCATTTCGCGATACAGACCTTCTTTTTGCGATTTACGTTTTGCAACGCGCAATGCCTGTTCAACATTATTGTCACGAACCAGAACTTTTACCATATACGATTCACCCCCTTTGGCGAACTTGTATTTCTATACACATTTGTTTTGGTGGAGCTGATCAGACTCGAACTGACGACCCCCTGCTTGCAAAGCAGGTGCTCTACCAACTGAGCTACAACCCCAAAACTCTTTGAAAGCCCACATATATTATATTTATTTATCCCGATTGTCAAATACTTTGTGCGCTTGATTTTAAGGGGGCGTTTGACTAACATTCTGTAAACTTTAAAAAGGATACAAATGATAACGCTGTTTTTGTTTGCGTGCCTGTGGATTTGCACGATTAAGAACATGAAGATATCTGCGCCCATGACATATGTGTTTTTAGCGATTATTGTGTTTACCGCAATATTCAATATAAACGCAATATGGCTGTTACCGTTTGCCGCGATATATGCCGTATGCGCAGTTGTCGGCATATTTGCCCCATGGCCCGAAATTATATCGCGTCGCCAAAACAAATTTATTAAGCGAATTTGGAAGCACCCACGTGAATTATTTGGTTACCGCATTATGAATGCCGTGTTTTATCTTGTGCCATTACCAATACTATCATGGTTGGGTGGCATTACATTGCAGACATTTGGCCCGATGATAAAAAAACGGCAAAATGCCATGCGTAAAAATCTGGAAATGACAATTCCAGAATGTGCAAATGACGAATTTATGAAACGGGTATGGAATAATTGGGGACGCAGTTTTGTCGAAGGGTTGCGTTTCACCACATACAGAAAACACATGAACAAATACATAACTTTCCGTAATAAAGGTATGTTGCACGAAAAAACACAGTTTATTTTGGTAATGCCTCACTTTGGATTTATGGGGCTTATGGCGCTATCTTTTGTGAACAGTGGCTTAAAACTTGCAGTCACTTATAAAAAGGCAACCAATCCATTAACAAATGATATTCTTTTGCAAAACTATGGTTATGGAAATGTTGATGAAGAATATTTTATTCCAGTCGGCAATGCAATTCCTATGGTGCGCGCGTTACGCAATGGCGAAATTTTAGACATCAACGCAGACCAACGAATTCATGATGCGCCATACATTGACTTTATCGGGGTTCCGGCACGCACATCAACCGGTGCAGCACAACTGGCGTATAAATTTAATCTGCCGATACTGGTGGGACATGTTGAACGCACGCATGGCGCACATCATGAAATTGTATTTGATGAATTCGTAGAAATGCCGCACACCGACAACGAATCTGCAGACATTACCAATGGTATGAAATTGGTGAACGATGCGATGGGACGGCTAATAAAAAACAAACCCGATGAATACTTGTGGATACACAGACGTTGGGCATAACGCAGGTTGTAAAAAATGACAAAAGAAAAAATTAAAAAGATTTTATTTGGTAATAAAAATGATGCCGAAGAAGGTCGCGTAAAATGGTCGCTTTATTGGCGCGTGTGGCGTGAAATTGGACTGCCACAGTTGAAATGGTTAATCGCTGGTATAATTGCAACTATACTGGCAGCAAGTGCTGAGGCTTATACAATTACCCTGGTCCAACAAGTTGTTGATAAGGCGTTTATTGAAAAATCTATGGCGGCGATTTATTTCCTGGCGGGACAAATAATCATCGCATATGCATTAAAGGGTGTGTTTACTTATGCCAAAGCACTTATTATGTCCAAGGGTGGATTGATTGCATACGCACGTCTGCAAAATCGCATTTACAAACACATGATTCATATGAATTTGGCACGATTCTATGGCGACGGAATCGGTAAAAATTTGAACTATTTTTCGGTTCAAGCAAGCGCCGTATTGTCTTTGGTTACAACAGCTGTGGTTAAATTTATACAAAATGTTGCGACACTTATGATGACGGTGGCCTTGATGGTTTATTATGCGCCACAAATGTGTGTTGTGTTGTTATTTTTAACCCCGGCACTATTGTTACCAATGATGTTAATTATGCGGCGCAAACGCAAATTGTCCCGCCGTGGATTCAAAATTGCTAATGAGGTTTCACAATGTTTAAATCAAACCTTACGCGGTATTAAAACAATACAATCTTTTTCAACCGAAGAACGCGAAGAAAAGAATTTTGAACACGTGTTGAATACATCCAACATCAATTCCTATAAAAACACTCAGGCGGGCGCATTGCGTTCGCCATTGATGGAATTTATAATTTCTATTGGTCTGTGTATCGCCATGATTATGGGTGGACACTTTATCACCAGTGGCGCAATTACAACTGGTGATTTTACCGCGTTTTTACTTGCACTGACCGCGGCATATGGTCCGGCAAAAAGCATTACTGGCACTGGCGAATCAATGCAGCACGGCATTTTGGCTGCGGAAGTTTTGTTTGAATTCTTGGACAGCAAACCGGACATCACTGATATTCGTGGTGCAAAACCATTAACATCAAGAAAATTGTCGGTCGGTTTTGACAATGTTTCATTTGAATATAATCCGGGCGAACCAGTATTGCACGACATAAACTTTCATGTTCCGGCTGGAACAATGTGCGCATTTGTTGGTGAATCTGGCAGTGGCAAAACCACTATGTTTAACTTGATTCAACGTTTTTATGAACCACAATCTGGTAAAATCACAATCAATCGTACTGATATTAAAAAGTTTACATTGAAATCATTGCGCCAAAGTATCGCTGAGGTTTCCCAAGATGTATTCTTGTTCAACGATACAATTGAAGAGAATATTAAATATGGTCGGCCAGATGCAACTCATGATGAAGTAGTCGCGGCGGCACGCGCTGCAAATGCCGATGAATTCATTATGGAATTTCCAGAAGGTTATAATACATCTGTTGGCGAAGGTGGCGGTTTGTTGTCCGGCGGACAAAAACAACGTATTGCGATTGCGCGCGCGATATTAAAAGATGCCCCAATACTGTTACTGGACGAGGCAACATCGGCACTGGACACAAAAAGCGAAAAGCTTATTCAATCTGCATTGCAAGATTTGATGGTTGGTCGCACAACATTTATTATCGCACACCGATTATCCACTATATTAGATGCCGATATGATATTCGTTGTCAAAGACGGACAAATAATCGAAAGCGGCACCGATGCAGAATTGTGCAAGAAAAACGGTGAATATAAGAAACTGCGCGATATTCAGTTTAAAAAAGCAAAATAAAAACGGGGCAAACGCCCCGTTTTTATTTGACTGTCAATTCTTTACCGTGGGTATCAACAAACACTGTTCCACCATCCAAAACGGCGCCAGACAAAATCAAATCCGCAATTTTATCTTCAACGGCAGATGTAATAAGTCGTTTTAACGGTCGCGCACCAAACACAGAATCGTATCCGTTGTCTGCCAACCATTTAATCGCGTTTTTACTGATGTCCAATGTGATACGACGTTCGCTTAAACGCTTTTCCAAATTACGAATTTGAATTTTCACAATGTCGGACATAACATCACGGCCCAGCGCATTAAAGAACACAATTTCATCAATACGGTTTATGAATTCTGGACGAAAGCGTTTCCGCACTGCATCCATATCAGGCAAATTGCTTGTCATTATGATAATCGTGTTTGTAAAATTCACAACATGCCCCTGGCCATCGGTCAAACGACCATCATCCAGAATTTGCAAGAACACATTAAACACATCTGGATGTGCTTTTTCGATTTCATCAAACAGCAATACCTGATACGGACGACGGCGAACACTTTCAGTTAAAACACCGCCCGCATCATAACCGACATACCCCGGGGGTGCGCCGATTAAACGCGCAACCGAATGTGGTTCCATAAATTCACTCATATCAATACGGGTCATCGCGGTATCGTCATTAAACAGATATTCCGCCAATGCCTTTGCCACTTCGGTTTTACCAACACCAGTTGGCCCAAGGAACATAAACGATCCCATCGGCCGATGTGGATCAGACAACCCCGCACGTGAACGGCGAATTGCGCGCGCAACAATAGACAACGCATGATCTTGCCCAACAACGCGTTTACGCAATTCGTCTTCGATATTTAACAGCTTTGATTGTTCTTCGACTGTCAATCTATCCGCAGGAACACCGGTCCATTTGCTTACCACTGCGGCAATATGTTCAGGCAGAACCGTTTTGTATTCTTTCGATTCCGCGTTCATTTTCTTTATCTTTTCTTCCAGTTCTGGAATTTTGCCATATTGCAAGGCGGAAGCTTTTTCATAGTCGCCGGCACGCATTGCAGAGGCAACCTCTGCCTTGGCTGCATCTAATGCCGCCATTGCGTCAGACAGTCCGTGCATTTTTTCTTGTTCTGCTTTCCATTCCGCAGTCATCTTTTCAGATTCTGCCGACACTTCTGCAATTTGTTTTTCAAGTGTCACAAGGCGCTTTTTAGAATCTTCGTCTTTTTCTTTCTTTAATGCCTGTTGTTCGATTTTCATCTGCATTAAACGGTGATCTATTTCATCCAACGCATCTGGCTTTGACGAAACCTCAATACGAACACGAGCGGCTGCTTCATCAATCAAATCGATTGCTTTATCAGGCAGAAAACGGTCTGTAATGTAACGGTCAGACAATTTTACCGCCGAAACCAACGCACTATCCGAAATACGAACACCATGGTGACCCTCATATTTTTCTTTTAATCCACGCAAAATAGAAATTGTATCGTCAACAGTCGGTTCTTCGATATAAACCGGTTGAAAACGACGCGCAAGCGCCGGATCTTTTTCAATATATTGACGATATTCATCCAGCGTTGTTGCACCCAAACAGTGCAATTCACCACGCGCCAACATTGGCTTCAACAGATTACCGGCATCCATGGAACCTTCGCCCTTGCCTGCGCCGACCATATTATGCAATTCATCAATGAACAAAATAATCTGCCCGTTGGCATCTTTGACCGCCTTTAATATCGCTTTCAAACGACCTTCGAACTGACCACGGAACATAGCACCCGCCATCATCGCGCCCAAATCCAACGACAACAATTTTTTATTCATCAGGTTTTCTGGAATATCGCGCGAAATGATGCGTTCAGCCAAACCTTCGACAATTGCGGTTTTACCAACACCGGGGTTACCAATTAAAACCGGATTATTCTTGGTTCGGCGCGACAACACCTGGATAGTGCGGCGAATTTCTTCGTCACGACCAATAACCGGGTCCAATTTACCGTCCGCCGCCAATTTAGTAAAATCGGTAGTGTATTTTTCAATCGCCTGCTGTGGCGTCTCTTGCATTTCTTCTGGATTCATAACTTATGCCCCCATTTATACTTGTTGATTGTATATATAGTTTCATTTTTTTGCCTTTCAAGATATGGGAAACAATGCGGATATAATAAATATAAGAAAAAATAAAAACATTTCTTGACTTTTTGCGTTTTTTGTTATAAATTGGGGCGCAGTTATAAAGGATTAAGAATATGCCACGCGTATGTAATGTTACAGGTAAAAAGACAATGGTTGGGATGAACGTTTCCCACTCTATGCGCCATACAAAGCGCACATTTTTGCCAAATTTGCAAAAATTAAAGTTTCACAGTGATATTTTAAACCGCGATTTTTCATTGCGTTTGTCAACGGCTGGTTTACGCACTTTGACAAAACACGGCGGTTTAGATGCCTATGTTATGGCAAAACCAGTATCACGTTTAACACCAGAAATGGCGGCGATTAAGAAAGCGATTGCTAAAAAAACTGGCGCAGCTGCTGAAAAGCCTGCAAAAAAGCCAGCGCACAAGGCAAACCGCAGCGCCCGTCTGGTAAAAAAGGTTGAAACGAAAAAGGCGGCGAAATAATCGCAACCTTTACGGTTCTGGCCCTGTGGCGGAATTGGTAGACGCGCTTGACTCAAAATCAAGTTCTGCAAGGAGTATCGGTTCAAGTCCGATCAGGGCCACCAGAAATAAACCACCCAAACGGGCGGTTTTTATTTTTCTGCTTCTGCTATTTTCTTACGCAATTCTGGTTCGTTGGACTTTATCCAATCAAACGATGTTTCCATAAAATCATAAATATCACGGCGTTCCAGATACAAATGCGTCAATGTATCAAAAACATACTCACCACCAATATCCATATCATAAAAATATGAATATGCGATATACTGAGGCGCTTCTGCCAATTCATTTATTTTTGAATTGCGATTTATGGTTTCAACCACCAATTCAGACAACAACCATTTTATTTGCGGGAAATCATATTCGGATGGGTCATCATGAAACTGTTTCTGCCAAAAATAAAACCACACAAAATGCGTTATTTCGTGCAATGCTGCTTGTATGGCATATTGCGTATCAAAATAGTGATAAATATCAAAACCGTGACTTTTGATATCACGTGGGCAAATCGGGTTAAGCCCGACATTAGCCACCATATCATTCAATATATCAGTGCAATCATTATCAAACGCACTTGCATATGCAGCATTTAATTTGTCTGCTATCTGTACATCCCAGTTTCTCTGAAAAGTTTTTATTGAATTATTGATTATCTCTTTTCTTTTTTTTGCCTGAATTTTCATTTGTTCAGCAATGTATTTGAAACGCTGTTCCTGGACTAATCCCCATGCATGTTCATAATTCAATTCTGGGTATGCATTAAACAGCTGCTTTCGCCACCATGATGGTGTATCATCACGCTGATGAAACAGTATAAAATCTAAATCAGCATTAAAATCTTTTTGTTTCCATTTTAATTGCATTTTATATACCTTTAATACCAGAATTTTATCACAAAAAACAAACATACCAAAACCATAAAATACTGTTGACGGGGGTCTTAGTATTTTTCTATAATCAACTTATTAAGGGGGAAAAAGTTATGAAGAAACTTATTCTTGGGTTCTTTGTTGCGCTTGCTCTTGCTGGCTGTGGCCAGGTTTATGACCGCGAACCTGTCAGTATTGGATACGACAACAACGAATTGAAATTAAGTCCATGCGCATGCATCATGGTGTTTCAAGCATAATGCATATTATACAACCGATGTTGTGGGGGGACGACATTGAATTATCCAGACGATTATAATGTACCGACTTTTGCCGCGGGAAAAAGCATTGCCTTATCCCGCGCTATGGGCATTGGTATAATCGCGTCTTTTTTCATTATTATTTGTTTGTGTTGCTTGCTGGTTTGGACAATGCGTTCCGTCCATGTTGAACCATACATTCTTGCCACCGGTGGCATAAATGACCAATGGCAAATTATCAAGTCCACTGGGGAACAGCCAGAAATTGAAATGACTGGAAATCAAATTATTCAACAGTCGTTGGTTTGGAAATTTGTGCAACAATGGTTTACAATTTCACCCGATACAGACGAAAACAAGAAAGTGTGGGAAACATCTTGCGCGCGCACCGATTGTGACGGCACGGATACATCAAACAACTGTGCAATATTCTGTGATACAAGCGATGCATTGTTTATTCGTTTTAAAAACGACATTTTACCAGAATATAAAAAATCTGTTACTGCACATGAATATTGGGTTCCAGATGTAAAAACAATTCGTGTTACACCAATTGGCAATATTATGGATGCTGGTGGCACCTGGCGGGTTCAAATGTCTGTAAAAACCAGTGCGCAAAAAAACATTAACATAATTGCGTATGCCAAGGTTGCACGGGACACAAAAACACACACAAATCCAAAAACATTGGGTTATTATATAGCGGACTTTAACGCATATCGGATGAATTAATGAAGAAACTGATAATGTTTTTTGGCGGATTGTTTTTGATAGCACTTACATTGTGTATGCTGTTTTTAGCATCTGCAATTTATGATTCTGCCCGCAAAAGTTCAGTTGACACATATTTCTTTCAAAGAAACGAATTATCAGAAATGCGCCCAGGCACCCCAGAAACTGCTGTTCAGATTGGTGAAACCGCGATGCGCGAAATGCTTATTCAAAAATATGTGAACGAATTTTTCTATGCGATTCCAGATGCAGAAAATATTGCAAATCGTATGCGCCGAACATCTGCATTGGCACAAATGTCAACCCCAGATATTTATAACCTGTGGCTGAATACAGAGGCACCGCTGATTCAGGCATTGTCCGAACAAAAAATGATGCGTATGGTTAAAATTGACGGCGAAATTTACAAACCCGCAGGCAGCGATTATTGGGTTGTTCCGTATATTTTATCTACATGGGATACATCAAATGATATGGACGCTGAACCAATTGTAACCCGTGGCACATTACTTATGGATGTGATATATGAACCGGGTATTCGTGAAACAATTGGTGGCAACACATTTGATGTTGGAAATTATTTAAAACATAGTTATAATAGGTTTGAATACGGATACGAACCGGCGATAATTTTCAAATTCCGGGTCGTTCATTTGGAGCATGTAACAAATGATTAAACACGCATTGTTCTTGTTATTGATTGCGTTTACACCGATTTTTTCGGTACATGCTGTTAATGATGATTTTGACTTTGACAATTTTGCCATAAGCGAAAGCGAAGATGCAGATTTAACAACGACATCACACACATTAAACCCTGGGGCAATGCCGGTTGCGGTTGCCAACTTTGATATTGCGGGCATAATGTTGGGAATGCCGTTTGAAAATGTTGTGATGTTATTTTCAGATGGTGGTTTGTATGCACCACGCGCAAATGATGCGGTGGTTTACACTATTGCGCCAGATTGGCGATACAACCTTGATTATGAATGCCAACAACAAAACATTTTTGTCCCCGATCAGTTAGAACAGTGTATTCGCACACTGGCAAAAAATCGCGGTTTGTTATACGCATCTGAATATCATTTGGTGCGCGAATTAACTGGCGAAACAATTGATGTTTATTTTACAAGCAACGCAACCGACAATACCGTATGGCGTATTGAATATAATAACGATGCCAATGAAGTTGCGGGTGATGCAGAAAAATTTGAAAACCAACGGCAAAAAAAGATTCTATCTTTTTGGGCGGGTGTACTGGATAAATATGGCGCACCAAATTCTGGTACAGACACTTGGGTTTCATCGAACAATGCATACGACCCAATGATGACCGCATATTATGGCGCACTGGAATTGATTGACAATGGACGGTATGCAACCGACGCAGCACAAAATGTTACCGATGCGCGCGTGAATTTCCCTGCCAAATCATATGCATTTTAATATGACAAGTTATGAATCCGGAATTTTTGCAGAGTTTTGGGCTAAATTATATCTGCGATTGCATGGTTTTCGTATTGTAAAATCGCGTTATATCACTGGCCGTAATACTGGGCGCGCAGAAATAGATATTATTGCCCGCCGTCGTAATTTAATGATTTTTGTTGAAGTTAAGCGTCGTGCAACCATTGGCACCGCATGGGATGCAATTACACCCACCCAACGCGTTCGCCTGCGTCGGGCCGCTGAAAACTTTATTGCAAAAAACAATTGGACCGGAGATGCACGATTCGATGCGATTTTGGTTTGTGGTCTGCAAATATACTGGGCGCGCGGGGCATTGTAAAAAACTCTTGATATGTGAATTGATTCCTTTATAATCAAGGCATACTTTTTCAACAGAAAGGAGACACCATGAAAAAAGTAATCTTAGCATTGTTTGCTGTTATGACATTGGCCGCCTGCACAGGTTCATATAAATCTGGTAACTGTGAATATGACTTCTTGTTACACAAAGATATTTCGATTTCGAAAATGATCGGTAACGCAACTGGTGGTTGCAGATAAAATAAAAAAACACCGCCCGATTGGGCGGTGTTTTTTATTTTGCAACAACAACCATTGCTGGTCGTAATACTGTATCACCGAACATATATCCAGTTTGCATTTCTTCAACAATAATATTTGATTCTGTATCTTCTTTCTCAACTACTTGAACAGCATTATGAAATTGCGGATTTAGTTTTTGGCCCACAGATTCTATTTTTACCATACCAATGTTGCTGCATGCCGCCTCTATCGCACGCACCATAGATTTTACACCATCGTCATCGGGATTATGTGTCAATGCCGCATATACAGCATCAATCACTGGCAAAAAGTGCCGTGCCACCGACATGGCCCGATTGCGTGCAGACGCATCGGCATCAATAGCAGCGCGCCGACGGGTATTTTCCAGTTCAGCGGCCACACGCAAATATTTATCGTTCAATTCTGCGATTTGTGCATTTAACTTATCAGTTTCCATGATTTCTGGTTGTTCTGTGATAGATTTTTCTGTTGTCACTTGTTCTTCCTTGGCATCTTCCAAAGAAACACTTTCAACCTGTACATCTTTATCGTCCATAATGTCACCCATATAAATTTAAGGGGGGCGGCGGATTCACCCCCGATTGTTAGATTAATATTATTTAGTTGCCATTATTATAGGTATGAAATCGTCCGGTTTCAAGGACGCACCACCAACAAGAACCCCATCAACATATGGAATTGACATTATTTGGGCTGCATTTGCGCCTTTTACACTGGCACCATACAAAATTGGTGTGCCGCCCCGCCCCATTTTCTCCAATATACCAGCAATCAATTTATGCGCATCCGCAATATCGTCATCGGTTGGTGTAATACCAGCACCAATAGCCCAACGCGGCTCATATGCAACGATTACATCACCGCCATCGCTTGGTACCGATTCACGCACCCCAGATTCAATTATTTCCAATGTTTTGCCGGCATCCCGCTCTTCCATTGTTTCACCAACGCAAATTATAGGTGTAATACCCGCATCCAGCGCCATTTTGGCCTTTTGGTTAACAATTTCATTTGTATCACCGTGATACATACGACATTCGCTGTGCCCGACAATTACATATTTTGCACCCGCCTCTTTCAACATAGACACCGATATTTCGCCCGTAAACGCACCATGGTCGTGAACCGACACATCTTGGGCACCAATGGCTGCGGGGGCAGAATCGCCATCAATCATTGTGAACGGAACGCATAAAATCACACGATTTTCGGTATTAATTTCACTTAAACGCTGTTGCATTTCGTGCAGGGTTGCTTTTGACCCGTTCATTTTCCAATTTCCCGCGATAATTTTCATATTTTCCCCTTTTTTTCGTTGATTTTCATTATATCGTTTTGCTATGGTAACGCAAAAGGGGAACAAATGCTAGAATATTTACGTAATGCGTCGGAAAAGCCGATTGCGAAAGTTTTAATTACAATTTTGGCCTTTTCTTTTGTGGGCTGGGGTGTGGCTGAATGGATTTTTGGAAATGTATTAAGTGACACGACGCTTGTCCGTGTTGGCTCGTCAAAGGTTTCTGTTCAACAATATAATTTGGAACGGTCGCGTGAATTGGCATCTATGTCACGTGAAGAAATGCGTGATGTATATGTTGACCCAATTGCTGCACAAAAGTTCCAGAACGATATTATCTCAAAATTAACAACTCAAACAATGGTTGAAAATCGTGGGCACGATATGGGATTTATCGTTTCTGACCACCGTATTGCGCGCGAAATTCGTGAATATCCAGAATTCCAAGAAGACGGCAAATTTTCAACATTAAAATTTGATACTGTATTGCGTAATTCCGGTTATTCTGAGGCGGAATTTGCCGACATCTTGCGCAACAGTGTTTTGCGTTCAATGGTGTTGGGTTCGATGGCCACACCAATTAAAACACCAAAATTTGCAACAACTGCTATGTATAATGCGCGTTATGCTGAACGCGATATTGAATATGTAACAGTGCAATATAATGATTTTAAGGCTGGCAAACCAACAGATGATGATTTGCGCCAGTTTTACGCAATGCATCCACAAACTGTTCCAGAAACGCGCACAGCATCATATGTCTTGGTTTCTGCGGATATGAGCAAACCTGATGCATACAGCAATGCATACGATACCGCAATAAAGGTCGAAGATGCAATCATCGGTGGTGACACATTACAAGAAGCCGCGTCTAAGAACAAGGCAAAGTTTGTGTCATTGAAACCATTTTCTGCGAAACAATTACCAAAAGATGATGTTTTGACAGATGCTATGATATCTAAGTTGTATTCAATGGAGGAAGGCACAGAATCAGAATTAATTGAAACAAAATCGGGATTTGTGATTATGCGTCTTGACAAGGTTACGCCGGCACATACCGCTGATTTTGATTCTGTGAAAAAGACATTGTCTGATGATTGGGCGCGCGATGTGCGCGAAAAAAAGGCATATGTTCACGCAAATGAAATTTTGGTTGATGTCAAAAATGGCAAACCAATGCAGTCCAAAAAATCTGTCCGCGTTTCACGCGCATCTGGTGCACCAGACGAAGTGTTGGTTGCGGCATTCAAATCAGACATTGGACAAAGTGCAATTGTGCCAGGGAAAAAGGCATTTTATGTTATGCGTGTTAAATCAAGCGCACAACCAAAGACAGATGCTAAAAAATCGGCTGATTTGGAAAAAGAAGTTGCGAAAATGACATCACGCGGAATTACAGACGATTACAATTCGTTCCTTATTCGTGAAAATCCAATCAAGGTGAACGAAAAAGTATATCGTCGATTTCTGGGCAACAACAACCAGTAAAAGTTTCCCCGCATCATGCGGGGTTTTTTATTTTATAACCGCACTTTTAATAAGTGTAACATCTTCTTTGATTCCGTCTATTTTCATTTGTAATTGACCGATACCAGTTTCCAAAATGGTCGTGCGATTTTCTAATGCAGTTATGCGTTCATTTGCACGCGCCAAATCATCCAATGAAAAATCTTGGCGCGCAACCCAATAAACCATACCGGCAATAAAGGCAATTAAAAACCACCCGCCACGCAAAGTATCAATTATGTTTGATAAAGAATTCTGTTTATTTGACATTTTATTTGCCCCCCAATGCAAGATGTTCTATTTGTCGAACAAGTGCGCGTTGTGCCTCGTTCCAGCGTAATTCATTATCTGTTGCGTTTATCCCCAAACTTCGTTCTATGGTTATTTTACGCAAGTGTTCCAACACTATTTGTCCCGACGGTGTATTAAATGCACGAACAAAATTTTTTTCAATATCGGTCATTTTTTACTCTTTTTTTAAATTATGTTTTCAGTAACAGCCATTTGCGCGATTGGTGCAATATATTTTAATTCTGCATCACTGTTTAATACGACGCGTTCAATCGTGCCACGGCGCGAAAGAATTTGCAGACCTCTATCAACCAATGGGCGTATAAATTCGTGCAACAGGCGTCCGTATGTTGCACCCAAAATTCGCATCATATCGGCATTACGTGCCATGATTTCGGTTGCGGTCATTTCTTTTTCAGACAACAACCCCAAACGATCTGCCAACATTGCGTGACGGATGCGTTCGCGTAAATCTTTTAATACCAGTTGCGACACATCAAAATTTGCCCCCGAAGACAAAGGTGTTAACCCAGATGACCCAACCGCCTTTGGTATAATTGCACCAGGAGTCAAATCAATATTAGCCAGATTTATAACACCATCATCATCGGCTTGCCATATACCAGAAACGGCTATTGTTGCATTTTTCAATACCAGTTCTACAACTTTATTTGCGGTTTTAATATCTGGCAACGCACGCATAACTGGGCCACGGCCATATAATTCACCACTGGAAATAGACCAACGGAAAATAATATATGGATTAGTTTCAAAAGTTCCAGTTGAAACAATATTGTTTTCAATATCGCCACCAACATCCAACCATGCAACAAAATCTGTACCAACCAAACTTTGCACCAATTTTAGTGGGATTTCTGGATCTTGTTCGATTTTAGAACGCAAATCTGCCGGTGGTGTCCATTTTGGAAAACGCGCGACAACATCACAAGCATGCATTGATGTCGTGTGGAATACCGCATTTGGCAAAATCGCAATATCTGACATTGGAATTGCAGTGAACGTAAACGCAGAAGACGAACCAATTGGTGTTTCCGCCATAAACAAACATGCCGTTCCAAGAACTACCAGGTCCATATAGCACTGATGCACCGTTGTATAAAAATTAGAATCGTTCAAGTTCGCACGAAATGCCGCGGTTGCAAATTCCGCGTTTGGTGATGCGTCACTTTCTGGGACCAATGTCATCCACAACGATTCCGGTGGCGTAATCAGCGAATACATTGACGCCGCCAAATTATCTGCGGCATCTGCAGCAGTTGAATCGAACAGAGTGGCAATATCATCGTCGTTTGATGGCATTGTATAGCGTCGCGCATCATCCCATCTTTTCAACCATGGCGCACGCATATCAAGTGCGCGTTTATACATTTGCTGTAATTGTTTGATGTTTGTTGACATTTTTTATCCTTTATTTTTGTTTAAGATATTTTGAATTTTGTATTTGCGGAATAAATCTGGGTTGCCCGACCAATCGGGTGAATTGGCACTGGGGTTGCAGAAATTGCACCAGCAACCGCATCAATTCCATCGTCATGTCCCGCATATCCACATGGCGACCAACCTATCATTTCCGCTAACAATGGCGTTGAACGCACACGCGTTGCGCAATAAAGTCGTCCAGTGGAAAGTATTGGTTCAATTGTGTCGATTATTCGGTCGCATTTTCTTTTGTTATTCACAATGCGTTGCACAACAATGTCGTAACCTGATTTTGCTGCGACATCACGTAAAATTTCTGGCAAAGTATTACCTATGCCGTTTGTTTCAATACAAATTCGTCGCATACAGTAACGCAACATAAATTGTAAAACCGTATCACATTGGTGCGCCATTGGGTGTTCATCATTATCCGCAACACGCATATACACAACATCATGAATAAATACACGATGCGATTTATCATCGCGATATATCATGACACATACACTGCCATCCGAATGCGCACCCGCGGAACTGGGGTCCCAATACATCATCGCACCTGTAATAATACAATCTCCAATTTTAGAACTATATGGGTTAAAATCTTCGTCATAGAAATGCATTGCGCCCGGATCCAATCTGATTCGTTCTGGGGGCATGGGGTTTAACATCATCTGGGATGCGAAATATCGCACACCAACCGTATCTCGCAGATTTTCAATCGCATCTAATGGGAACATTTCAGGCCATGCGGGGTTTCCATCTGTGTCAACAATCGGTATTTTAAGGCTTTTGAACCCGCGTAAAAAAGGCGTTGAAAAAGCAAAATTTTCATATACTATATCACTCATGGAATTTACCCCGAAAACTTTACCGACAAATCTAGAAGCCGAACAGGCGGTTTTGGCAGCTGTTTTAATGGACAACCGCGCATTGGAACGTGTTTCGGAATTCTTGAAAGCCGAACATTTTTCGCACCCTGCACATCAAGAGATTTATAAATTAGCTTTGCGTCAGTTTGCCGCCGGAATTCCATTTGATATCATCACCGCAAAAAATTATCTGGACCAACAAGGAACACTTGAATCTGTGGGTGGTGTTGAATATTTAACACAACTTGCGGGCGCTGGTGCAACGGTTGTAAATGTTGAACAATACGGTCGTATCGTTTACGAAAACGCGATGCGTCGTGATTTGATTGCTATTGGCCAAGGCATAACCGATGCCGCATTTACCGAAGATTTAGACAATCCTGTTTCACGCCAGATTGAAGTTGCCGAACAAAAATTATTCGACATGGCAACAACTGGTTCATCCGAGCACGAAATTGCGCCATTGTCGACCGCCCTGCAAGGCGCACTTGAAGAAGCCGCCGCTGCATATAAAACTGAGGGGATATCCGGGTTAACAACCGGGTTGACTGATTTGGATAAATCAATCAGTGGTTTACATAATTCCGACTTGGTTATCATTGCTGGACGTCCTGGTATGGGTAAAACCACATTGGCAATGAACATCGCTTTTAATGCAGCAAACGCGATTATGTCTGGTCGTGCAAACGACAGATACAAAGGTGCCGTTGTTTTCTTCAGTTTGGAAATGTCACAAAGTCAGTTGGCAGCCCGTGTCGTATCATCCCAGGCAAAAATTCCAGTAACTGCGCAACGCGATGGTTCGTTGGATGACAGTGACTTTTTGAAATTGACACAATATGCGTCTGCATTGGGACGTGTTCCGCTATACATTGATGACACACCTGGTATGTCTGTTCCAATGATGCGTACCCGCGCACGTCGCTTGGCACGCAAAGCAGGCGGTATCGCGTTGATTGTAATCGACTATCTGCAGCTTATGACATTACCTGGCGGACGCAAGATTGAAAACCGTGTTCAAGAATTATCTGAAATCACACGTGGCTTGAAAATCTTGGCCAAGGAAATGAATGTTCCTGTGATTGCACTGTCACAACTTTCACGTAGTGTTGAGACACGTGATGATAAACATCCAATGTTATCTGACTTGCGTGATTCTGGTTCTATTGAACAAGATGCCGACATTGTTATGTTCACATACCGCGAAGAATATTATCTTGAAAATCGCGACCCTGCAAACAAACTATCTGGTAACTTTAACGAAAAAAGCCAGGAAAGTTACAAACGCCGTATGGAACGTGCGCACAACAAGGCAGAAATTATCATCGGCAAAAACCGTCACGGCCGAACAGAAACGATTCATACTGCGTTCTTTGGTGAATACAGTTTGTTTGACAATCTGGATGAATCTGCGGCACGTGCGGCAAGTGCATTTATCCCTGTGGCAGATGCACCCCAACCCACACCGATTACAAATGATGATATACCAGACATTGATGTAAACGAAATTCCAGACGATATGTAATCATTTTCTGCTTGCAAGCCCCGGAAAAATTGACTAAGATTTTGTCAAGTATTCCAAGGAGTTTGTTATGGCCCAAGAAGAAATCATTTTTCCAAATAATATCCGCAATATTCGCTTGGCACGTGGCATGAAAATGACCGAATTGTCGCGTCGTGCCGGACTGTCTTTATCTGCGGTATCAAAGATAGAAAAAGGTGTTCGCCGTTTAAACCAAAAACAATTACTGAACATCTGCAATATTTTGGGATGCAAACTTTCCGATGTATTTATCAAAGAGTCTGATGATGTTGCAACACAATGGCAAGATGAAATCAAACGCCGCTTAAATGATAACGAAAACAGCGGATTAAAGGTATTTGGGTCTGGCTTACGTAAAATCCGTCAACAATCTGGCAAAACGATTGCCCAGGCCGCAAAAGATGCCGGCATGACTCTATCTGTGTATCATAAGATAGAGGTTGGACAACGCGAAATTTACGAGAACGAAATCGAACCATTGGCAAAATCGTTCACTATGACAGTTGGTTCAATGTTTGATAAAATTGCTAAATTGTATAAATCTGGCGAATTAAACAAACAAATAAACAAGGTCAAAGAACGCGTTAAGTCCGTATTGGTCGCAGATAATCCTGTATCTGGCATTGATATGCATGGCGGTTTATATGGTGCCAAATTGTATGACAGTGCCCGCAAAAAATTGGTCCCAGTATTTGGAACACCTGCGGGACGCGCAATTGCTTTCAAGAAATCAGACGAAACAATGATTGTCGCCCCTATGAACCTTGAAGGACGCAAGGGTGTTTATGCTGTTATTCCAAACACAAAACATTTGGGCGGATTTTTACCTGAAAAATCGTATGTATTTGCCGATATAAATGCCCCGGTATCTGTGGGCGACATGGCGATTTGTATTGATTCTGATTTTGCGAAGTTGGAACCAACAGATGTCGCCACTGCACAGATTGTTTCTGTACACCAAGACGCAAAAGGCAAAATATATGGCCAGGGTGCAAGTGCATCTGAAAAAATCATTGGCGCAGCCATGCACAAGGTAATTATGATTGTAATGGAATAAACAACCCAATTCAGCGGAGAGAGAACCCATGAAACCAAAAGCCAGCACAGTCGCACAAAAGTTGTTAAACCTTTACCGCCAGGCACATGTTATTATCGGTGGATGGGGTGCGTTGAACCCAATATTTGTTGACGAAGCAACACCAGACGTTATTGACGCATTGGTTGAATTACCTACGGGTAAAATGCTTGCTAAACATATCGACAACTTAAAATCTGGCAAAACCCCGATGAATTCCATTGAACGCGACTTGTTACCGTACGGTGGTATGATGGCTGAAACTGCAATCGACACGAACATATCACAATCTGACTGGGACACATTGGAATCTGCAATTGCCGATTTTACCCCGGACCAAGACGGTTTGGATAAACTGGAAAGAATACCTGTTGTTCAATCGTTTGGTTCAGAATGGCTACAGAAAATTCATTCACTTATATCGGTCGAACACCCTGAATTATTATCCAAGTGGGCAACAGTCAGCCAAACATATAACGCATATATGCGCTGGAACGAGGCAAACGATTTGGTTTCAAATATAATATCTGACCGGGCGCGCGCTCAACTGCAAGCAGATATGCCAGAATACGAAACATATCTGCCGATGTTTGGTGAACCAGGCATCAAACTGTTGGAAAAATTGCGTTTAAGCATCAGCTCTGTGAATCACCCAAATACAGCAGACAATGATTAATCTTGTTCATTGGTGCGATATATCGTATCGGTTGTATGCGGTGTTCCAATATAAACGATCGCGCCATGTGGTGACAATATAAAATCTAACTCTCGCAATCTTTCACGCAACATTTCCCGTTTTTGTGCTGTGTTACAGGTATTTGGCACTTCAACATCATCACATATAATTAAATCTGCACGACTGCCGGTTATATTACCATGAATACCCTGGCATATAACTGATGGTTCGCGGATTCCGACATCGCGGTTGATTGTTATGCGCCCAGATGCCCACTCTTTCTTATTCTTTGGAATCATATCGACACACAATGGATGATTTTCCAAAATGTTGCGAATATGATTTACCATACGATTTGCCAATGTCGTTTCTGCCGACAGTATAAGTATTCTGGTATTTGGTCTAACATACAAAACGCACGCGGCAAATATACCAACAACTGTTGATTTTCCAGAATGTCTGAAAGCGGTCAGCAGACCTTTGTGTGGCGCAAATTCCAACACATCGACCAGAAAATCCATTATTTTCCGATGATGTGTTGGCGTTATCATATTTATATGACGATTCCATACATCCATAAAATTATAAAATGTCGTAATCATCGCAAAATTTCACAACGATTCTATGCAACCAAATCATCAAAGTGTTTTAATAACTTTTTTAACAAACTGGTTGAATCTGATTTTTTAATTGATTTCAGTTTGGTTAAATTTGCACGACGTTTTGTATCGTACGGTTCAGATGTTTCATCTTTGATTCGTTTTAACACCGCCCCTGTTGTCATATTGTCACCATTAACACCGTCGGCACCATATTTGGCGCGCTGCGATGCCAATGCTTTTTTAATAAGATTTGTTTTTGTTGCTTCATCAGCCGACATTTCACGCAAAATCTGTTTGCGCTTAGTGTTTGCAGTATGTTTAGAATCGTTATAATTCAAAACATCTGTCACATCTGATAATATTTGTCCCATTTTTTATCTCCATTTTTATATTCCGTAATTTCCATACATTGAAACCGACAATATTGTCGCCGGCAATGCATCCGAACCATGAATTTTCCACGGTGAATTTATACATTCGTGCGATGTTCCCAACTGGGTAATTGACATATCACCACTGAATCCTGGCGCACCTGGTGCGTATATTTCATTTGGCAACACAACCCTTTTATCATTTATAAACAATGATTTTGTATCCAATAATCGCACTGTTATCTTGCGAATATGCATGCGTGTCACATTGTGGTTTGATGCACGCAACGGTAAACCCCACGCACAAAAATCAAAAGCATTACCGACATCATCCAATGCTGTATCATCAAATTTTTCCAACACAAAATTCGCGCCCCGTTGCACAACAACATATGTTATGTTGCCAACAACAGCGACTGATTTAAATTTACCATCGGTTTTATATTTTCCCCATGCCAAAATATGTAAATTTGAATTTTTGTTTAATACCGACATTGTTCCGTCAGCCATTACCACAAATAATTTATGTTCCAGTGGGTTGTATGCGATATCAATCGGATTATTCATTAAATGTTTAGACAATGCACACAAATCATTTGCATTATAGTTTTCGCCCAGTTCATCTAATGCCAATTCACGAATATCGCGCATGTTTCCCGCGACAAAGACGGTTTGGCCTTCTATTTCTTGCGGCGGCAAATATCGTGAAACGACACTGCCCACAGATGTATGCTGTTTGATATTAATTGATGATGGCGTAAGCGGTTTATTGGAAATCGCCCATTCACCCACAGATGTTAAAATCTGCAAATTATCACTGCTGACAACTGTGCAAATCTGCTGACGTTGTCCAGATACCAATGTTATAAAAATTGCTTCGTCATCAAGACCGGTCCCAACCGCAAAATTATTGTGTTTTCCAATTTGGGACATCCATATACCACTTGGGTGGCTGCGCGAACCACCAAACACCAACCTATCTTGATGAAATGTGATACTGCATGGCCAGCCACGAAAATCACCAAATGCGGCTTCATACCAATCTGTTATTGGCTCTGCTGGCAATGTATATGTTGAATTAGTTTGTGCGACAACTGTTTTTGCATCTATAAAAGAAGTTATTTGCCATTGTAATCCCATCAAGAAAAGTAATTCGCCCACACGCGAAGAATCCCAAAAATTCACATTTGTTGTAAATGTTGCAAAATTGTTTCCCCCTGCATTTGATGTAACCGTAATCGTAACTCCATCTGCATCATCAAATTTCATAAACGGTATATTTACCGTCATATCATCGTTACTGGAAAAACTGAATTGTTTTATTTGAAAACCATTATTTTTCGGGGACATAACATATGGTTGGTAATCAGGATGCACAAAAATCATTGTTCCAAACCGTTGCGCATATTGTAACTGAGCAATATCGTCAAGTGTCCACGGTGTAATTAAACTTTGCACACGTGTTCCATCCTGGGCCAACACATCAATATATTCATCGCCAACGACCACGATATAATTTTCTGTTTCACTAACAGAAAACGGTATTATGCGAACCTCTTCATATAATGATGCAACCGCTTTTAACCCTGGCCTGCGGGTTATTCCCCCACCTGGCAACACATCCATATTTTCCAACTTTGCGACCCCAGAAATATCATTACGCGCAAAAAATTCAGCATCTATTTCACCATGTGCGAAATTATTTTGTGTTTGTATAAATTCAACCATAGCAACCTCCATACGAATTAAAAACGCGAATTTATCAGTGAAAAGTTTTCTATACTTACCGATGTCGTGGTTGTGCTGTCTATGAATTTAGCCGAAGCAAATTCTGTTTCATATAATGCTGTTAACATCCGGAAAACATTGTGGTCGCCAGTCATGGGAACACAGAAATCCATCGCTAATTTTGTTGCAACTAATGAAACAAAATAACTTGGGTATTCTTCGGGTGCGACACGTGTTAATGCAACAATATTTATTGTATCGCCATCTGCAATAATGCGACCGTTTTCCATACGACCAGGACATTTAAGAATGCGCAAAACATCACTTGGAATAATAAAAACATCATCAGATGTTTTGACTAATTCTAAAACACGCGTTGCAAAACGCCATGGATGCGACGCAATAAGTGTATCAGTAATTGGATCGAACAATGTGCGTGCAAGTTGCGCCGCCGCAGAATCGTCTGCTAATGACTGAATTGGTTTTTCACCCAATTTCAGTAAAGCCATTGAACAAAGATCTATTTTTGTGAACATATTTTCCCCCATATATCAAATGGTCGACATTCGCCGACCATTTGATTTGTTGTTTTAAGACAATGCACTAAGTGTGATGTTGTTACTTGAAACACCAACAACTTTGATTGATGTCGTATCAGATGCATTAACAATAACAATATCGCCAACATTCATCAGTGTCTTTACACTGTTGAAATAACCAGCGGTTGCGATTGCTTCCAGTGTTTCATTGGCGGCATAATGCCACAAAGTGAAACCGTTTGCATATGCGATTACAGACAAGTTCTTGTTTTGAAATGCCATTGTTTCCCCCATTGGTTATGTTTTTGATTAAGCTTCTTTGCACTTGATACGAACGATACCGTCATTATCAATCAACACTGCCCCTTGGGACATACTGTTACTGATAAAGTGTGCAGCGCGTTCACCATGCCATGAAATATCAGTTTTAACTTCTTGGCCACATGCATGTCCGATGCTGGATGTGTGATAAATAAAGCAATCACGTTGTGTTCCCGACAGCGGCAAACCGTTGTATAACAACCATGTCACACCCAACCACTTTTTCGATTCGAATCCTGTGGTTAACGGTGTATCACCAACATAGTCGGCTGAAACAAATTCATCCAAAGTCAACAATGTGTTCCATTGTTTAACACCGATAACTGCGAAACGACGACCATCATCTGGAACTTCGTTTTCGTTCAGTTTTTCAATTGCTTCTAAAATCATCGTTTTTGAGAAAGCATTTGAATAGTTTCCAGCATTGGTTGTTGTGTTGCTCATTGCCGACACAATTAATTCATCGGTCTTGCGACCCAACGCGTATGCACCAGCAGCCGCGACGACACGACGTTCATCAACATTGGTTTTCAATTCATCCAACGCATCAACCCAATCGCCCGCATAGTAATCGTTCAGCATGCATTCCACTGGTTCGTGATTCAAATTCATAACAGGAACGATACCATGACGCGATTTTGTGCTGGCAACACCCTTGCCTACCTTTTGGAACGTGGTTGATTTACCAACAACGCCCGATTTACTGCGCACAGATGCACGCAATTTTGTGCCCATTTGCTGATAAGCCAAATGAACATCGGCTTCGAATTGTTTTACGAAAACCTGATCTACGGATATAGACATACAATTCTCCATTTGTTCTGAAATAAAAAAGTGCGATAAAATCGCACCGCCAAATAAGATTTGTTTTCTGGTTATGCAAAATTGCGCCATAAAACAAAAATTGTACGGGTCCCTTGTAACAGAGATTATCCAGCATAATATCAGTCGCACATTTCTATACGACTGATATTGTGCATAAAAAAAGGGGTCGAACATTCGACCCCAGATACAGTTTGTTGTTATGAATTATTTTTTCTTAACAACTTTTTTCGCTGCTGGTTTTTTTGCAGGTGCTTTTTTTGCAACTGGCTTTTTTGCAGCTGGTTTTTTTGCAGGTGCTTTTTTAGCAACTGGTTTTTTTGCAGCCACTTTCTTTGCAACTGGCTTTTTTGCAGCTACTTTTTTAGCAACTGGTTTTTTTGCAGGTGCTTTTTTAGCAACTGGTTTTTTTGCAGCTGGCTTTTTAGCAGCTGGTTTTTTAGCAGCTGGTTTTTTAGCAACTGGTTTCTTTGCAGCTGGTTTCTTCGCAGCTGGTTTCAAGAATGTGAATGCCATTCCTTCTCTCCTTTTATTTGTTTTGGATAGAACAAATTTGTTTTGTTCTTACTTTCATTTTATATGAAAGAAAAAAAATAGTAAAGAAGAAAAGTAAAAATTTTTAATTTTATGAATATAATTTTTTAAAACCGTTTTCTATTTTTCGAATGTATTCTTCATCGTGATCACGCCAATATTTTGGATCGCGCATCATACGTCGTAAATCATTATCTGATAAATTCATCGTTTCATTTTTTTGTGTTTCTATGTGCGGTTCCATCGATTGCATCATCTTGTACATGCCTTGGATTCCCTGGGCTGTAGAAGACAGTGATTCAAACGCATCATGTGGCAAAAACTTTTCACCAAATGCATTTATTGCACTTAATGCATCATGCATTTTTTCTTCACCACCAAAAAAATTTTTTAATTCCGTTAATGCTTCTGTTTCATTTTTCATAACAAACAAATCTGAAATCAGTGGTGATAAAAATTCATTCGCGATTGCATAAATTTGTTCAACCTGGGGACAAGTTAATCCAATATCATGAAATTTTTGTCGCAACGAATCGTCATCAAACATTTCGTTTATTGGATATTGTGATGCATCGTCTGGAACACCTATTGCACGATTAAACCGTTCACGCGTATCATTATCTGCATCTTCTTTGGGAACAGATACCATCGTTCCAATCTTCTTTTCCAATTCATTGTATGACTTTAATAACGAATCAGTATTTAATGTTCCGTCTTGATTCAAAAATTTTTCTGGAATTTTATCCATATTAATTTCCTTTGGTTTTATTATCAGATTTACGAATAAAATAAATTCCACATGTTGTAAATATTGTCTGTAACAATATAAACACATCCGTATCACCAACAAGATATGATGCAATCCCAGACAATATTCCAACAACAGACATAATGTATGTGCGGCGGTCTGCCAACACACCACCACGAATCACATTAAAAAACATTTTTAATTCCTTTAAACATAAAACAACAATCCATCCACATCGGCAACATATCCAAGTGATGTTGCCCAATCTGGCATTTCATCTGCGCGATGAAAACGCGTTGCACCAAAACAGGTATCTGTTAAATTTCCATGCAACATTCGTTCAACCACACGCACACACATTTGTAACGTGCGATTATTTCTTGCATCAACATTTATATATTCGTGTCGCGGTGATTTTTCGTTCAGCGAATCAAATAAATCTTTATTTGATATAACATCAATCGCACTTTGTTCATAACGAATCATTATATTGCGAATCATTGAAGCCATTGCTTCAGCTGATGACAAAGTTGTTGTCGGATATGTTTCTGCAAAAATCACACGCGCGACTTTGTATGCGATAATTTGTGATTCGTTTGGATTTTTTATAATTTCCAGATTCATCTGTTCGCCTTATGTTTGTAAAAAAAAGACCCGCGCAAAGCGGGCCAAAAAATAAAAAACCACACAATCGTGTGGGCAAATTTTCTATCTTTGATGACACATATAATATCACAAATTGACATCAAAGTCAAGATGTAATCGCATCAATCGTGATTTCATCGCCGTAAACCAACATATAATGCGTGCCGTTACGCAACACCAGCGCACCATTTTCATTTATTCCGATTAATTCGACCTTTTCACCACGATATTTCACATTACGGTTTAATCCCACCGCCAATTCCGTCCAACGTGCACGCACATCACGAAAATCTGCACAACGCCATTTATCCAAATTACGCATAAGTTTGTTCAACAATTCATCGCGCGTAACATTTGTATAATTATCCAACTTGGTTGTTTTATAGTTTGCCTTGACCGTTGGATTTGTTTTTATGTTTATTCCGATTCCAACAATGACAAATCGTCCAGAATATTCAATAAGTGTCCCGGACACTTTTTTATCATCTATTAAAATATCGTTTGGCCATTTGATTGTTGGCGCAACCCCAAACGCAATCAATGTTTCTGCAATTGCAACACCCACAGCATAGGAAAGACGCGCATCGCGTTCTTCACAGTTATAAATAAAACTGACATACAAATTACCGTGATGGGAAATCCATGTGCGTTTATACCGACCCCGCCCCGCCGATTGTGCATCAGCCAAAATAGCAACATGATCCGCCCCCCGTCCACTTGCAATCATATCGTATGCGTATGTTTGGGTACTTGGGATTTTATCAAAAGAAATCACTTTATAATTTGCCAATTCGATACACCCCATTATCATTAACTATGAATTCATGTCCAAACATTTTACGCAACTGATATATAGCAGTATCAACAGTATGCGTTGTGGCATCCGCACTGTAACCCAACGCAGACTTTAATGTTTCGCCACTCATCCCGCCAGATTTATATAAATTAACAACGATTTGTGTGTGTAAATTCGACAGGCGCATATTTTTTCCACAAACCTTGCGAACAACATTGGTAAAATCACTTGCATCTAACAACGCCGCTTTTAATTGCACGGGCGACACGGGCATCACGATATTTAAAGAATCAAAATTTAAATCCATAGAATTTGGTGCATCCAAGACAGTTGCGCCCAAATCAGTCAAAATGTTGCGCCAAAATATATCCCCAGAATATACACGAACACCTTTTAACATAACATTCAGAATAAAGGATATATTTTATAATGTCCATAAAAAATGCCACTTGAACAAAATCAAATGGCAAATTTGTAAAATTACCGCTGTTCGTTTTCTGGGGGCGGCACATCGATATATTTGGCGAAATCTTGGATAGAAGCCCCCGTAGAAGCCAAAATCTTTGATATACTGTTAGTTGATGGCCATCGTGGTTGACCTTCACGGGACCAGCGTTTACTGCGATTAAAAGTGGTGGGGTCCAAGCCGCTGCGTTTTGCTAATCCCGAACAAGACATTCCATGGGCATTGGCAAATCGTTCTATGGCGTGCCACACATCTGCATGCGTCATGATTCGTTCCTTTTGGTTATATTTGTTCAACGATATGTAAAAGATTTTATTCCACCGATAATTTTTTACAACAGGGGTGATTTCCTGGGAATCTTTTGATTTTTCTGCATTTTTTCCTGTCTAGACAGCAAAAAGCACTCACAAAAACCTATACTAAAAAATTTTTTGACTAAAATACTTGACAAAATGCATTTATTGTATTACATTACGAATCGTCAAAAGGGTTAAACCTGATGACATCAGGGGTTCAGGGATTCAGACTCCCTCCTACATTCTCTCTCCTCTGGACTCTGGGCCCCAACCAAGTTAAGAATGCTCTATTTCTTTTTCTCCTTTCCTTCCTTTCAAGAGCATTCGGAAAACACCGCCGGAAACGGCGGCGTTTTTTTTATTTTTCAAAAACGGAAAATAATTCCCAGTGGCTACTTCCCACAAATTGGTCAACTGGAATTAAAGCACGCAATTTATAACCCCCACGCGTCAATACACGCATATCGCGCAAAAACGTCTTTGGATTGCAAGAAACATATATTATGCGAACAACATTACTTTTAACCAATTCACTGCACTGAGCCAATGCACCTGCACGTGGCGGGTCCATTATGATACAATCATAGCCGTTCAACATTCCAACTGTTAATGGATGGGTAAACAAATCCCGCTTTACCCCCGTTCCAACAATATCAAAACCATCGGCATTTGTCGCAAATGTGAAATTGCCCAACCCACAGAACAAATCTGCCACACGTTTAGAATTGCCAACCGCCGCAACGACCATATCACGCAGCATATTTTCGCCCATCTTGGTCGGTTGCAAAAACGCATTTGACGGATATTCAACCGCAACATCACCAAATTTTATTATTGGCTGTGCAGATTGGTATACAATTTTATCGTTCCACACAATTCGAATCGCACCAACTTTTTCTGCTGCCACTTTAAATTCAGGCGGAAAATACGGCACATCTGCATTTATCGCAACATCAATGCCATTTTCACACGCAGTTATTAAACAAGACCCCGCCCCAACCCAAGGCAGCACCGCAATTTTTGGTAATACATTGTTTATTTCTGGAACCATATTCGGACAATTCGTAATTTCCACAATATCTTTGGTTCGTCCCTTAAAAAAACCAAATTTGCCCCCAGCAAAGCAAAAATCGCCACGGCGGCGCAAACCTGCATCAACCCACTTTGCATCACCAGTTGTTTTTATATCTGCAATTTCAGCTAATTTTTTCGTGCGATAGTCCGCATCTGTAAAATCATATTTACATCCACCACAAACATTAAAAAACGGACATTGTTTCATATTCTTAGAAATTCAAACGCGCACCAACACGAAATTGATGTGCAGTTGGTGCCAAATCTTTAACACCATCAAATTTTGGTGAAAACATATACATATAACGATACCCCGCATCAATCGTAAAATATTCACCCAATTCGATAGACAGCCCCGCCATTGCAGCAATTACTGGGCTTGTTTTTTCATCAATTTTTATATTTGTTGCCTTGTTCAAACTTAAACCGACACCGGCGCCAACATACGGAATCAAATATTGTTTACGGAACAAGCGATACATGCTGTCGATACGAGCATCAAATATACCGTTAATGAAAATTGTATTGCCATCTAGCTTAGCATCATCAAATTTTGCAACTGTGCGAGCATAGTTCGCTTCAACACGGAAAGTGTCATATACACGCACCCCAGCAACAATATCAAAGGATGATGTATTTTTACCATCAACATGTACATTTGATTCATCTGTATATGATTGCCACATTGAAAAATTATACATTCCGCCGACATAGAATCGATGTTCACTAGCAAATGCCTCATCATCATTACCGCCGATAACTGGGGTTGGCATTGTCACCTGTTCTACACGATATGGGATTGCAGCATTTGCCGCAGCCGACATAAAACACAACAATCCGATAATAATTTTTTCTTTCATAATTTCACCCCATTAAAAATTCACACGGAAAGATGCGATAACATTGCTGATATTATCAACACCGTTCTTTTTTGCGTTCCAACCGAAACCGTCACCAATCATCATCTGATATTGGTATGCAACATCTATACCAATCAAATCAGTCAACATAACATTGAAACCCAATGTTGCGCGTGGCGCAGCAACAACGAAACCGTTGGCACCGTTTGCACCTTCGAATTCATAGTGTCCAAGCGCGGCGCCCAAGCCCATAAACGGCACAAAGTGACGCATACGCGTAATATCACCATCCATAACATAACGACGGGCAAAATCGAAATACAGCATTGCACCAACCGTTTTATAATTCGCCGCCCTGTCTTTCAAATCAGCAAATTTTAAAGTTGTTGTTTGTGTGTCTATTTCGGCACGCACATACGAAGACAAATTCCAACCCAAACCGATTTGTATGGTGTAACTGTCTTGGGCCTCATATTTTTCATCAGCAACCGATGCTTTATCCGTGGCAAAGCCCAGATTCAAACCGGCACCCGCACGCATATACATACTTGTTGGGATAAACATACGAATATCAGACGAATCGGCAACACCAACAGACTGATACACATCACGCCCCAGTTCACCCGGTGCGGCATCCGGCACAACATACGCATTTAATTCCGCCCCAACGATGTCCAAACCACGCGATACTTCGCGGACAAACATTTTGTCACTATATTCAGCAAATGCAGGTGTTCCCGCGATTGCCAAACCCAAACAAAACCAAGATATTTTTTTCATGCCTTTCACACCCATTAAATATTATATTTAATTTTATCATAAATTGCGACTTGATTCCAGCCACTTTTATTCGTAACCTTATAACATTATGAAAAAACAAAAAATAACTGGCGATAACAAGATTGCGTTAATTGCCGGCGCGTTAAGTTTACCGTTCTTTACACGCGATGCGTTGCGACGCGCGGGCTGGGATGTTTTTGTTGTTGGCCTAAAAAATTTCGTCGATCCAGAATTAAAGCCCGACCTGGTTGTTCGTCTTGGTGGTGCGGGCCGTGCGGTTCGTGAATTTCGTCGGCGCGGAATAAAAAATTTAACATTTGTCGGCGCGATTGGACATCCAAACTTGGCTGACATTCGACCTGATTTATGGTCATTAACGGCATTAATATCAATTATGAAACATCAACGGGGGTATGATTCTATGGCAACAGCATTGAATAAGGTTCTTGAAAAACGCGGATTTAAGATTCTTGCTGCGCAAGATTTGGCACCCGAATTGACATTTGAAAAGCCCGGTGTTCAAACACGCATCAAACCGAAAAAATCAGATATGGCAGACATTGAACGTGCCGTGGATGTTTCACACACAATCGGCAAAATGGATATCGGCGCATCAGTTGTTGTTGATAAACAGGTTATCGCAGTTGAAGCAGCTGAAGGCACCGCGCGTATGTTGGAACGCGTTGTGAATATGCGCGCAAAAAAGCGTGGTACCAGTGGCGTTTTTGCAAAAATGACTAAACCAGGTCAAGATTTGCGTATTGATATTCCGGCAATTGGTGTTGATACTGTGCATGCGGTTGCAAATGCGCACCTGCGCGGAATTATCGTGAACACAAAAACATGCTTTGTTGTTGACAAAGAAAACGTAATACGCGAAGCAAACAAAGCAAACATATTTATCGTTGCCGTCGATTAAAAACCAAGCGTGCGTTGTCTTGTTTTCTTACTTACACACCCCTGCAGACTTAGTCTAAAATTTCTATAGTAATGTTATCAACACAAGATGGCGCTTGACTAGAAGGCCAAAAATTAACCGGTGCCATATACTGCATAAAAACACGCATCCACGATTCATCTGTATCCTCATTGTTGGAAGTAGTATAAGGCAATATATCATAGTAACCATTTTCCAACGCATCTATAATTTCATCTGTTTTCCTACCTCTAGGTTCGTCGTCCATGTGAAGATAATCGTTAACAAAACTCTCTACCGTAGACCTACAATAATTCTTCCAGTCGTTTAGCTCACTATTAGAATCAAATTGTGCTTTTATTCTATATCCCAAAAAACTGTTATAGACCGTACCATAACAATTGCCACTGTACACAAATGTACCTATATTATCATCAACAGAACCCATCCCGGTACCCGGCATATAACAACTGGTAACACTGGTTGAACCCATCCCACTTGTTGTTCCATCAACCCAAGTATTCGGATTTTTACTGGGCATATATATCGGACAATTATTGCATACAGTCACAGCATCTGTTCCTGACTTAAATGTTCCGACTGGACATTTTACCGAC
>CADAHF010000004.1:610-2964 GCA_902787665.1 uncultured Pseudomonadota bacterium | reverse complement strand
ATTTTACCGACGCTGCAGATGCGGTGTCATCGTTTTGAATATAATACCCCGCCGGGGCATCCCGATACTTTTTACTAACTATTTTGTAATTACAACCCGTCCCTGCGGCTATATTATTACTCCAATCCGTGCAATCTTCGCCCGATGAACAAAAATACCGTGAATCGCAATCATTGGGGTCTGGTTCAAATGTAACGGTATAATATGCCCCGTTTCCATCTGCCTTTTTTTTGGCAATTTTTGTAGTTCCACGACATCTGTACGAAGATGACCATGTCGTCCAATCATGATATGGCAAAACCAGCTTGTATGGTATTGAAGAATCACCTTCTATGCCAACACCAAAAGTATCCTTATTGTCTATTTTTGGACATGTTGCACACTTATACTTACCGTCATAACCTTTCATTCTGTAAGACCAGGCAGGACACGTATAAGTGCCAGAACCACAGGTTAGTGGTGCAACAATACCAGCGTCATAATTCGCGCTGGCCTGGGAATTGCTATTCCACACGGCTGGACATGGTTTACAATATCCATCGTATCCAGTATATTGATTTGACTGGCATGCTGCAAATGAATTTGTGGTTGCAAACGCGCCCATAAACGCGATTATTCCAATTAATCGTAAAAATGATTTGAACATACCCCTTTCCCCCTTGTGTTCCCTGGCCTTGCCACCTTAGCGATGATTAAGATGATATGGTTTTTATATTTGGCATTGTCCCAAAAAACCAGAATTGTGTCAACAGTAAAAACCATGCAATTTAATTTCTGCTTCACGATTGAAATGGATTTATTCCCCTTCACTTAGTGAAGGGGTGGATTGTGAGCAAAGCGAACAAGACGGGGTAGTTATAAAAACAACCCTAACTATTATTTTACAATATCGTGTAATGTTACCTTGAACACAACATCTTTGCCCGCCAGGCCTTCGACATATTGTTGTGGAAAAGTGATATTGATGTCACGTGTTTCGCCAACCTTCATACCAACAACTTGGTCTTCGAAACCTGGAACAAATTGACCACTGCCCAATTTCAAAGGAAAACCTTCGGCGGTTCCACCTGGAAATTGAACACCATCCAAATATCCCGCAAAATCAATAATCACAGTGTCACCGTTTTTTGCGCTGGCATTACTGTCGCATGCCGCCAACATTACAGCACCACAAATACCCAACACTGACATAAATTTTTTCATATTTTCCCCCTTATGTTTTATTTATTGCTTGGTATAAATATATTAAACCATCACCACATTATGCAAGTATAAAATCAAATAAAAAAGTGCCGGACATGCCGGCACCAAATTCATATAATTACAATTACTTGTTATAAACGCAACGGAAACCATATTCACGCATGGTGGCACCTTCGGCCTCCATTCTATAATCAAAATATGGTGTTGGGCGCATAACATCAAACGATGGCTTATCATATACCATAACAATACTGTCGGCATTACGGCCACAAACGCGTTTCATTTCGTAATCTGCCACCTTGGCCAATACGGTTCTTGCATCGCCATCAATGTCCATACCGTCCGCATTTTGCATCATACGCAAACGCATTTCACGCAAATCAGTATTTCCAAGCAAGATTTGAACACGAACCATTGTGCCCTTGTATTCTTGCCAGCGGGTTTCCATATGTGCAGTGTTCCATTTTTTATCGGTCTGTTCTTTTTCCGCCGCAGTTTTCGGTTTATAAGAATCAATATTAGAATACTGATTATCCGACTGCATAAACTGACTTGAACGTTCGTTATACAATGGCGCGTCCGCCCCACCCTGTTCAAAATCGGTCGTATTATACGGTGTATCGCCGGTCGAGCACGCGCCCAACACGAACAAAGAACAAATAATGCAAAGCAAAGATTTTTTCATTTTGGCTTCTCTCTTTTTTTTTATTTTATCAAATAAACCGTTTTGATTCAAGGGTCGATTTATGATAAAATTAAATATCATGTCAAATGTTGTTTTGGAATCTTTATTAAAACCACTGGCGGAATTTTATACCCCCGAATTTGTCGAGGAAATTGCCATCAACCACGCGGGCCAGGTTTGGATGCGCCTGCACGGTGCGCGCATTCCATGGGTTGCATACAATGCGCCACAACTGACCAAACAATACTTGGTTGATTTAATTCACACGGTTGCAAATATATACGAACGACCATTTGACCCGATTCATGGTATGCCTGTTGTTTATGCAACACTGCCGGGCAACCATCGTTTTTCTGCGATTGCTGGACCAAATGTTCAATATGATGAAAATGACATTACCGGTGGTGTCGCGATGAGCATTCGTGGTGGTGGTGCCCCGGACACAAGTTTTGAAAACTATCATCTG
>CADAHF010000004.1:0-581 GCA_902787665.1 uncultured Pseudomonadota bacterium | reverse complement strand
AAACCACGCGAAAATGTTCGACCAGACGACCCTTATGAACGTTTAATGTCCGCAATTAATGATGGCAGCCCGATATTAATCAGTGGTGCAACTGCAACGGGAAAAACAACTTTCTTGAATCACATGCTAACATTGATTGACCAAAACAGTCGCGTCATTACCGTTGAAGACGCACGCGAAGTTCGCGTTCCCCAGGAAAATCGGGTTCACTTTGTCTTGTCGCGAACCGAACAAACAAACGATTTTAATTATGCACGATTACTTGATTTGGTTGTGCGCATGACCCCCGATGTAATTATTGGTGGCGAAATATCAACCGATAATGCATCTGTATTATGGGAAATGTTGGGAACGGGTCACGAACATTTCTATACCACAATTCATGCAGAAAGCGCCGAAGCCGCCTATGCCGCATTTGCAGATCGTATTTTGCATACACAACCGGCATACGACCGCGGTGAATTAATAGCAGAAATGAAAAAGAAAATTCGCGTTGTTCAATTATCACGCGATGGTTCATTACGCGCAGTGACTGAGGTCGTTTAAGCCAAAAGGATACATCATGACAAGAAAAAATCTTT
>CADAHF010000003.1 GCA_902787665.1 uncultured Pseudomonadota bacterium | reverse complement strand
GTCGGATCGGGTTTGTCCACGACCTCGATCCACGCATAGCGGAAGAACTTCTCGGGATGCTCGTTGAAGAACATGAGTGCTGCATTGATGGGATGTTCGTCTTCGGGCGGCCCCTCCAAGAGCAACATGTCACGTGCCACCTCGGCAACGCTCCGCGCGGCGGCATCTTTCGCCAGTTCGCTTCCAACTGATTCCAAGAACGGCAACAGCAGAGACATGCGGATATCCGAGACCGACGCCCTCATGTTCGGTCGCTCGTCAAAGGGCACCTTCCCCGCATATTCGAACAGGACGCGTTCCTCTTCCACATTGGCTCTGATCGTTGAATTCGCCTTGCGAATGTAGTATGCCTTTTCGCTTTTTGCGTTTTTTGCAACCACAACGACAACACCTTTTGCAATTTCTACATCAATCGTTGTTTCACCAATTTTTTTAACCACCCCATAAATACCAGCGGCCAAAACACGGTTTCCAACCTTTAACGAATTCAACATTTTCTGATATTCTGCCATGCGGCGCTTGCTTGGGCGCACAATAAGAAAATAAATTATTGCAAAAACAACCACGCAATAGGTAATCATACCCCACGCACTGCCCGTCTGGGCTGCAGCATTAACACTGTCTATGGTTACTGGTTCCATTATTTTTCTCCTTGTCTTTATTTATGCTGTTCAGATTAGTAAAAATTCCCTTAATAGTAAAGCACAAAAAAAGCCTGTCTAGCACCGTTCAAACCAACCATCAATTTCAGTTAATGGAATAAATTTGTATACGGGTCTGCCGTGGTTACATTCGCCCCCGCGCGTTGTGTTTTCGATATCGCGCAAAAGTGCGTTCATTTGCGTTAAATCAAGAACTTGTCCCGCACGCACACTGTGGTGACACGCATAATTAGCCAATTTTAAATGCAGTTTTTCGTTTAAATTAGACGAATGACCGTTTACCCTAACCTCGTCCGCCATATCACGTAACACTGCCCCCCAATCCATATCCCAATCGGCCGGTTTTTCAAAAATCGCAACCGCATCATCACCAAACGCTTCAATATGCAAACCGGATTGTTTTAATTCGTCCACAATCGACAGAATTGCCATCACTTCTTCACCACGCAAATTCACAACAATCGGTGTAAGTAATGGTTGAGTTTTGATTTCGTGTTTACGCAGGTGTTCATATGTTATGCGTTCATGGGCAGCATGCTGATCAACAATAACTAAATTGTCACCACTTTGTGCCAATATATATTTTTTACCAATTTGTCCAATGGCACGCCCCAATGGAAATTCTGTTGTCGGCGCATCTTCTTGTTGTAAATCAACCTCAAACGGTTTTGCACCTGTTGATGGTTTACTATCAAAGATTTTATCCATCCATGTTGTATTATGCCTGTCTGCAACATGCCAATTTTGTGATTGTGAAACACTTGGAATATTAAAATGCATAAAACCTGTATGTGCATCGTTTTCCGGGGTTACGATGTTTTGCGAAATATTTTCGTTCAAAGTTTGCGCCAAAACATCGCGTAATGATTTTATAATAAATGCACGCACATGATTTGGTTCCAAAAAGTGTACTTCGGTCTTGGCGGGCGAAACATTTACATCAACTGCAGACGGGTCAATATTCAAATACAATGCACACAATGGAAATTCACGCGCATGCATAACATCCATATATGCGGCACGCAAAGCACCAACCAACACTTTATCTTGAACAGGCCGATTGTTAACGAATAAAAATTGATCAACCGATGATGCCCGACGTAATGTCGGCACAGATATATATCCAGTAAGATGCATATTTGATGATGCAGATTTTGTATCAACCGGCAACATTTGTCCAACAACATCATCGCCCATAACGGCAGCGATACGTTCTAATAAATCTTGGTCCTTTGGAAATCGCCATTTATTATTTAATGTAAAACCAACATCCCTGCGTGCCATAGCAAGCCGTTTTACAACATCAACAATTGACATCATCTCTGCACGATCGGCGCGCAAAAACTTTAACCGCGCTGGTGTTTTTGCAAACAAATTTTGAACACGTATACGGGTTCCGCCCTGCCATGCCGACGGTTTTATTTCACCAGAATTACATTCCAAGCACCAACCGTTTTCATCAGTTCCATTATAAGTATCGATTGTCATATCAGATACAGATGCGATTGACGGCAATGCTTCACCACGAAAACCCATATATGTAATATTTTGTAAATTGTCATCAGGTAATTTTGATGTTGCATGACGCATTATTGCCCGCGAAAGATCTTCGCGATTCATACCACACCCATTATCAATCACAGATATAAGTGTTCGGCCACCATCAACAATATCAACGACAATTTCGTCTGCGCCCGCATCAAGTGCATTTTCCACCAATTCCTTGACCACAGATGCCGGCCGTTCAACCACCTCGCCGGCGGCAATTTGATTTACCAAAAAATCAGGCAGAACACGAACGACCATATATATTCTTATTCTTTGAACTTAACTTCTAAAATTTCATATTCTTTTTCGCCACCCGGCAACTTTACAACACAAGTGTCCCCAACGCACCGTCCAATCATCGCGCGCCCAACCGGTGATGTACAAGATATAACCACCTTGCCATCTGCTTCAATATCAGACAAAATACGACACTGCATTCTGTTACCATCTTCGTCTTCGGCAACAACACGCGCACCAAAAACAACACGGTCACCAGACAAACTGTCCACATCAACAACCGATGCGTTTGCGATAATATTTTCGATAAACTGAATCCGCTTGTCGATTTGACGTTGCTTTTCCCTGGCCGCGCTGTAATCAGCGTTTTCAGACAAATCGCCCAAACTGCGCGCCCATTGCACAGTTTTAAGAATTTCCGGTCTTTGCACTTCCTTCAGGTCTTTTAATTCTTTGACCAGCGCATCAAAACCAGCCCTTGATATTGGATACTTTTCCATGATTCTTCCTTACTTATAACAGCGCAATTATAAGACAACATTTTAATTTTGCAATTACCAAATGAACAGGTTATACTTTTATATATTATTGTGATAAAGTAATACAGTAACATGTTCAGATACAAAATTTTGTTCCGTTTCTTGACACGCCGATTTTTTTCTGGTGTTGGTCTTGTCACATTCATTGTATGTGGCATTATCTTGGCCGTCACTTTTGTAGAACGTTTACCGTCAAACCCGAACGCGATTGCGGCATTTATGGATGCTTGGACACGACTTATGGAATATGTGCCAATGTTTTTACCTATGGCAATATTTATGGGAACACTGTTTGCATCGTACAATCTTACCAAATCTAGCGAGGGGATAATTATATCCGGTGCTGGTCTGTCCCCATTTCAAAAAGCGGTTCCTTTTTTAATCGGTGCGGGACTTATTGGTATTTTTGCAACTGCAGTGATAAATCCTTATTCGGTTAATTTGTCTGCACGCGAAATAACAACCGACCATTTGAAATTGGTCGATGGTGCAATATGGTTACGCGAAAACAATGATAACGGTTTTATTACAATGCGCGCAAAGACAATTGGGCGCAGTGATCCAAATTTGGTATTTAACAATGCAATAGTATTTGTTCAAAACAATAACTTTAAAATAACAGAACGTATCAAGGCAGACAGAATAACACTATCTGACAACGGTATGGATACCGACAATGCAATCGTTTGGGGTGGCTCTGGGGCTGAGGTTACAAAACCATGGCATACAAAATCACAATTAACACCACGTACTGTATTGGACCGGTATCTGCAACCCGATCAAATTTCATTTTGGGAATTACCATCGTTCATAAAAAAAATGGAATCTGTTGGTATTCCAGTGCGTGCCCATTGGGTCCAATTTTGGACATTGTTATTCTTGCCTCTTTCTATGATTGCGATGGCAATGCTTGGTATCGCGTTTTCACAAACAAAACAGCGTCGCAATTTCAACTTTGGTTTCAAGTTCAGCATTGGTGTTATAACATGTTTTGCGTCATACTTTATAATAAATATGTTTAATGCGTTGGGCGCAACTGGGGCACTACCCGCCGCGTTAGCAATCATTGCGCCCCCACTTATTATCATCGCGGGCGCGGGCGCTTTTATCGCAAGTTTTGATACAATTTAATGGGGGACAACATGCCATTACGCAAAAGAAAAAATTCACAGATGAAAAAGTTCGGCATAATGTTTGTTATTGCGACTATCATAATTCTTATGATTATGTACATTGAACCAATTCAACATGTAACCGAAGTTGTCTTGTCATAAAAAACATGAATTACATTGATATATTTTTGGAAGCTTTATCTGCCGAAAAAGGACGCAGCGAAAAAACCCTTGATGCGTATTCGTCTGATTTACATCACGCAGACGAAACCATACCGGGCGGTTTAATGGACGCAGACGAAAAAGCAATTCAAAAATATCTTGCATCTTTACCAGACAAGGCATCGTCTATTGCCCGCCATGCCAGTGCGCTGCGTGGGTTTTATAAATTTTTAATGCTTGAAAAAATAATTAAAGAAAACCCAACTGCAAATTTGGAATTACCGAAACGCAAACGCGCCCTGCCGAAATATTTAACTGTCGAAGAAATAGAATTGTTAATATCATCGGCGGGCGACACACGAAACGCAACGCGTCTGCGTGCAATGCTGGAATTGGTATATGCATCTGGATTGCGCGTGTCGGAATTGTGTGAATTACCAATGACAGCAAATCTGGGTGACAAATTATTAATTCATGGCAAGGGTGCCAAGGAACGCATGGTTCCAATGCATCCTGGCGCCGTTCATGCATTAAATAAATGGCTGGATATGCGTGGGGACATAGATTCCAAATATGTGTTTCCATCGAACGGCAAATCGGGCCATATTACACGCGATGGCTTTTTCAAGATTTTAAAAAAGTGTGCTGTGTTATCCGGCATTGAACCGAAACGCGTTAGTCCACACGTCTTGCGTCATTCATTTGCATCACACTTACTGGCTGGGGGCGCAAACCTGCGCGCGATACAAACAATGTTGGGACATGAAGACATTTCAACGACTCAAATCTATACGCATGTTATGCCAGAAAAATTGCGTGAAACGGTTGAACAACATCATCCATTGGCACATATAAAGGCGGCAAAAAAATGATAAAAAAATGTGAACACGATGGATGCAACAAGGCGGGCACATGCCGTTGTCCTAAAACGCGCGATTTGCGTGAATACTGGTATTTCTGTCCGGAACACGCCGCCGAATATAATAAAAATTGGAATTATTATGCGGGAATGTCTGCAGACGAAATTGAAGAAGATTGGGAACGACAAACATTTGGTTCACCATTAAAAGATAAAGCAAAGGCGAACGCAGATGAGGCAGAATATGTTCAGTTTTTAAACGACTTTATAACTGGGCGCAGCGCATTTGATAAAATGCCCCAGAAAAGAAGCACCCTGCCCGGCCCGGTAATGAGTGCATTGAAAGTTTTCGATTTGCCAATAAGTGCGTCGTGGCGCGATGTGGGTGCACGGTATCGCGCATTGGCTAAAAAGCACCACCCCGATCGTTCTGGTTCTGCCACCGAATTTGCGAAGATATCATCTGCATACGACACATTGAAAAAATATTTTGGAAAAAAATAAAACAAACCGCCCGTTTGGGCGGTTGTTTTATTCATGTGAATTAAGATATGCTATTGCATCCATCGCCGCGGTACAACCCGTTCCAACCGCTGTTGCAATTTGCATTTTTATACTGGAACGCACATCGCCCGCAACAAATGTTCCCGCCGGCAATTTACCCGGTATTAATCGTCCCATATCGTCACGAACAACCCCTTCGTCCAGGTAATCTGTATTTGCCTCATGCCCAATGGCAACAAACAAACCATCGGTTTCAATTTCTTGATCGTCCATTGTTGTCACAACTAATTTATCACTGTCTGGAACCGCCGCCACTTTTTTAAGGTCGGTATTAAACAAACATTCAATGTTTTTCCGTTCCGCAATTCTGTTACGCAATACCTCTTCAGCACGGGTAAACGCGCCACGGCGATAAACAATCTTTACCGACCTAGCAATATCCGCCAAATACAGTGCATCGTTCAATGCGGCGTTTCCGCCACCCATTACCATTACATCTTTGCCATAGTAAAAGAACCCGTCGCATGTCGCACAATATGAAACACCCCGCCCCATTAATTCGCGCGCACCTTCTATTTCCAGTTTACGCGGGGATGCCCCGGTTGCAAATATAACCGTTTTGCCAACATATCTTTTACCATCATCTGCGGCAATATTGAAACCACTTTCTGCGTCGCCATCAACAGATGTTGCAGATGCACAAATAATTTTTGCACCAAACGATTCTGCTTGTTTTTTCATAAATTCAGCCAACCCCAGACCATCGCCAGACCACCCAGGATAATTTTCCAATTTTGCAATCTGTGCCATTTGACCGCCCAATGTTTGTCCACCCAAAACGATTGTCTTTTTATTTGCACGTCCCGCATACAATGCCGCCGTCAAACCCGCCGGGCCGGAACCCAAAATAATTACATCATACATTTCAATATCCATAAAAATTCCTTTCCTTTTATCGCGCAAATCATATCATATTATATATGTAACGCAAACTATAAATTCAACCCTATGAATATGTTGATTTTGGCACAAAAAAATCATATAATCTGGGCAAAACAATAAAAACAGGACACATAATATGATTGATATTAAATATATTCGTGAAAATCCAGATGTGGTAAAAAACGCTTGTCGGGTCAAGGGTTTTGCCGACAATGTTGATGAAATATTGGCATTGGACAGCCGCGTTCGTGAATTAAAAACAATTACGCAAACTATGACTGCGGAAAAAAATAAAATTACAAAAGAAATACCAACTGCAACTGACAAGGCACCATTGATTGCAAAATCAAAACAAATCAGCGATGAAATCGCCGCTGATATGGCCGAATTAGCCGACAAGGAAGCACAATTAAATGAATTGTTACATTGTGTTCCACAAATTCCATCACCAGATGCACCAATTGGCCGTGATGATTCTGAAAATGTTGAGGTTCGCCGTATTGGAAAAATTCGTGAATTTGATTTCACACCGCGTCCACAGTGGGATTTGCTGGAAATGAACGGCTGGTGGATGCCTGAAAAAATCGCTGGTATTTGTGGCACACGCGTTTATGCATTGGCTGGCGAAGCGGCTGAACTTGAATTGGCTGTCCAAACCTATGTAATCCAAAAATTGATTGGCAAAGGTTTCAAATATATCGAATGCCCGTCAATCACAAAACCACAGACAATTTTCAACGCTGGTCACTTTATGGGATCTGATTTGTCGGTTATGAATAACGATGTATTTATGTTAACCGATACGGACAGATGTCTGGCCGGCACGGCGGAAATTGTCCTTAATTCATTGCATGCAGACGAAGTATTGAACGAGAAAGATTTACCGATTAAATATGCGGGCTTTTCACCTTGTTTTAGAAAAGAAGCTGGTGCCGCTGGTCGTGACACACGTGGTATTGTTCGTGTTCATCAGTTTAACAAGGTTGAACAATATGTTTTCTGTACCCCAGAACAAAGTGACGAAATGCACGAACACCTGCTTAACAATCTGTGCGAAGTTATGGAAGATTTGGAATTGCCCTATCGCGTAATCGCGAACTGCACCGGCGACATGGGATTTAACAAGGTTAAAATGAACGATGTAGAAGCATGGATTCCATCTGAAAACACATATCGCGAACTGGGTTCTTGTTCATCGATTGGCCAATTCCAGGCGCGTCGCACCAACACCCGTTATCGCGCAAGTGATGGCACATTAAAATTCTGTGCGACATTAAACAATACTGGTATCGCCCTGCCGCGTGCATTGGTACCTGTGATTGAAAACCACCAAAATGCAGATGGTTCGGTCAATATTCCGAAAAAGTTACAACCATTAATGGGCGGACGCACCAAAATCGGTGGAAAACACTAAAATAAAAACCGGCATCTGCCGGTTTTTATTATCTTGATATTCTTTGTGCTATACGTTCCATAGACAACATTTTATATTTCATCTTTTGAAACGGGTTTCTTGTAGCTACAATCCAATAACTTTTTAATGCATTATTCAAATGCACCCGTTTAAAAGCATTTCTTGGCGCTTTATAATATTGTGCCATACAACGAAACACCGTTTTCATGGTCATATAAACCCTCTGATAATGTTTCTTTTTTGCACACAAAGAAATTAATTTATTAACGCTGATATAAAGATTATCCCAATCTGTATACCGCGCACCACTTTTCACAAGATTTCGCACACAATAAGTTGCATCAATGGCAGCTTCTACTTCTTTTGGTGTCTTTGGTGCAAATGCCCCGACACTGTTTAAAGCCGATTCTAAAAAAGGTTTTATACTATTATTCATGTACATCTCCTTGTTATCATCACAAATATTGCACAAAAATATAAAATATCAAAAAAATTATAAAAATTGTTCTATCTTGTTGAAAATCGCGAAAAATGATATACTCTATACCCGATTTATATAAAAAAGGTTAAAATCGATGAAAATTCGCAATATCGCAATAATTGCGCACGTTGACCACGGTAAAACAACACTGGTTGACAATATGTTAAAGCAAGCGGGAACTTTTCGCGAAAACGAAAAGGTTGAAGATCGCGTCATGGACAGTGGTGATATTGAACGCGAACGTGGCATTACCATATCAGCAAAGCCGACATCTATCCAATGGGGTGAATATAAAATTAACATTGTAGACACACCTGGACACGCTGACTTTGGTGGGGAAGTTGAACGTATTTTATCCATGGTTGATGGGGTTGTTTTGCTTGTTGATGCAGCTGAGGGACCCTTGCCTCAAACCAAATTTGTTTTGGGTAAAGCATTGAAATTGGGGCTGCGTCCGATCGTGTGTATTAACAAAGTGGACAGAAGCGATGCCCGGCCAGAAGAAGTCTTGACTGAAACATTTGATTTGTTTGATAAATTGGGTGCAACAGATTCACAACTTGATTTTCCATATTTATATTCGGTTGGTCGTGATGGTTGGGCGGTTCGTGATTTAAATGACGAACACAAAGATTTAACCCCACTGTTCCAATTAATTGTTGATCATGTGCCGGCACCCGATTGCAACGGTGAACGTTGCCAAATCGACGCACCTTTTTCAATGTTGGCAACAACGCTTGAGGCGGACCCCTATGTTGGTCGTATTTTAACTGGTAAGGTTGAATCAGGAACTGTTCGTGTTGGCCAAGCTGTAAAAGCAATTAACATGAACGGTGAATTTATTGAAAACGCAAAAATTACGAAAATCATTGAACATCGTGGCGTTGAAAAAATCTCACGCGATTCCGCATCGGCTGGGGACATTGTGGTTGTTGCCGGATTTTCCAAGGCAACTGTGGCGGATACACTTTGTGACCCAAGTGTTAACACACCTATTCCTGCAATGCCAATTGATCCACCAACCCTGACAATGACATTTTTTGTGAACACATCACCGTTGGCTGGAAAATCTGGTAAAAAATTAACATCGCGTATGATTGGCGAAAGATTATTCAAAGAAGCCGAAACTAATATCGCACTGCGTGTTACACAAAGTGCAAACAACGAAGCTTTCGAAGTATCTGGTCGTGGTGAATTACAGTTGGGCATTTTGATTGAAACAATGCGTCGCGAAGGGTTTGAATTATCAGTATCTCGTCCACGCGTTGTTATGAAAACCGGTCCAAATGGTGAAAAACTGGAACCAATCGAAGAAGTCGTTATTGATGTGGATGATGAATTTTCTGGTGTCGTTATCGAAAAGATGACTAAACGTAAGGCAACGATTACTGAAATGAAGGCATCTGGCGCTGGCAAGACCCGTATTGTGTTTTCTGCACCATCACGTGGGTTAATTGGTTATCTGTCCGAATTCCGCACAGACACACGTGGCACAGGCATTATGAATCGCGTATTTGATAAATATGATGAATATCGCGGTCCAATCACACAATATCGCCCAGGGGTTTTGGTATCAATGGAAGCTGGTTCTGCGGCAACATATGCGTTGCACAATTTGGAACCACGCGGTGTTTTGTTCATCGGCCCACAGACAGAAGTTTATTCTGGTATGATAATCGGTGAACACTCCAAGGAAAATGATATAGAGGTTAATCCGGTCAAGGGTAAACAATTAACAAATGTTCGTTCTGTTACAGCTGATGAAAAATTGTTCCTTGCCCCACCACGCAAAATGAGTCTGGAAGAAGCACTGTCTTATATCCAAGACGATGAATTAGTCGAAGTTACCCCGACAACAATTCGTCTGCGCAAGAAAGAATTAGACAGTGGCAAACGTAAAAAAGCATATCGCTTTGCCGAAACAGATGATTAAAATACCGCCCATCCGGGCGGTGTTTTATTTTTTATAATTCAAAACTTTCTTTAACCATCCTCGATACGCGTTACGTCTTGCGCGACCAGGTACAAAACACGAAGAAATATTTATTACAAGACGTTTAGAATTCCTTAGCCAGGCATTACCATGGGTTTGACTATAATCATGTAAGACATTTTCGTATTGTTTCCACGCAATCATATCTTTATCTAAATCTTTTGCTGTATATTTGTATTTATATTCATCGAAAAATTGTTTCATGTATTTATTCACACCAATAATTTGTGGTGCATTGGTACTGTGTTTAGTTTTTTGCTTTTCAATCGAACCAGATATAAACACACCGTGTAATTGTTTAGTATTGTTAACATTATTTTGTATCATGGCATTACATGCCGCCTTACGATTTCTTTTTATGGATATAACTGTGCCACCTGGTTTCATAAACAATGCCAAATGCAATGCAGTACCAGCACAACCCGCCAATACTGAACAATTTTTTATTAAAGAAATTTGAGTTTTAAGCGGCAGTTTTTCTGGATAAATTATTTTAAAACCATTTTTTTCAAATATTTTTTGAACCTTTTCTTCACCAAGTGTCTTATGTTTATCATCCAACATAGCCCGCGAAAGATATATTTTGTCATATACTTGTGTATCTGGTATGTTTGCTGCAATTCTATCATAAGTTTTTGCAAAACTGTCCGATGTATATAATCTTGAATTAAAACTTTGTGATGGTACGCAAACACTTTTAAATCGTGTTGTAGAATTCAAAATAATTATATTACTGCGCCGCACACCAAAAAATTCTAGCAATTTGAAAATATAATCTGGCACAACCGGTAAATTTTTATCGTTTATCAATACAATATGTTTATTCTGATATTTTTTATCCATTAAAGCATAAATTCGATTCATATGTTCCAACAAGAAATGACCAAAATATTGATTAACATTACCGACAAAAACGACGTCTTTATCTATATACGGAATATTATCGTGGCTAAAAATTGGTATAAACTGGGATTTGTTGCTACGCGTCTGTAACGATTCTTTGACAAGACGAAAATCTTTATCAAACACACCAAAACCTCGTTCAAATTCATTCACTATATATGCATTATCAAAACAAACAACATATGTATCTTGTTTATATTGTTTTGATATCGCTTTTTTAAAATACCGTCTAAAATTTGGCTCTGCAAAAAGTGTATATGTCATAAAATTTCCTTTATTGAAAAATTATAATTGAACATGTATAGTAATATCAAGGTTAAAAGCATGAAAAAAATAAATCGTTTATTCCTTTTTGCTGGATATGATAAATATGGAATTATTGATGATTCATTGATTCTGTACGTGCGTGCATTGTCAAAATTTGGCGATGTTGTTTTGTGTATGGATTCAGATTGCAGTAAAACAGAACTAAAAAAATTAAAACCTTATGTCTTGCATGCTGACGGCAAGCGTCATGGTGAATATGATTTTGGTTCATATAAACGGGCATATCTTTTTGCACGTGACAATCTTGAATTATCAAAATATGATTTTGTTTATATGATAAACGATTCTGTGTACGGCCCCCTTTTCCCGCTGAAACCATATCTTGAAAAAATGGAATCTGCGAACACAGATGCGTTTGGTTTGGTAAGAAACACTAAACACGACCATCCACATATTCAATCTTGGTTTATTGGTATGCGCAAAAGTGTATTTATGTCCACATGGTTCGATAAATTTATATCAAATGTAAAACATCTTGAATCCAAGGGCGCGATAACACGCGCCTATGAGCATGGATTTACAAAAAATGTTGTCGAATATGGCGGCAAATGGATGTGTTTATATTCTGCACACAACCGCGATATATATAACAAAGTCAAAAAATATTATCGCGCAAAAATGCCCTTTATGAAAAAAGTCGCATTTTCCCGTCACAATGGGTCATTGGGCCCGCAAATATCGTATGTATTAAAACACACGCCAATCCAAATGCGTAACGCAATTATTGCAAACGCAAAACGCGCCTATGATCCAGAATATGTTAATCGTGTTTTATCACAATCAAAAATTACTGCATTTATGCGCGGGTTAAAATATGCAATAACAAAAGCAATAACAGGAACATTATGAAAAAACAAACAAAAAAGATTGCCGCAATAACTATGGCACGCGATGACGATTTTTTCTTGTCACGTTGGATTGCATACTATGGAAAACAGTTTGGAACGGAAAATCTTTATATCATACTTGATGGTACCGATCAAAAAATTCCAAAAAACATTGGTAATGCGCATGTGACGAAATTGCCACATATCGAAATGTCACGTGCGGCTGGCGATAAATACCGTATTGGGAAATTGTCTGCCCTGGCGCAAGAATTATTAAAAACATACGACATTGTTATTGGTTGCGACAGCGATGAATTTTTAATTGTTGATCCGAACACACGGAAAACATTGGAAAACTATTTATCATCATTAAAAATACATACAACTGTTTCTGGACTTGGGTTGGATATCGGCCAACATATGGATTTGGAAAAACCACTGGATATAGATGCGCCAATACTGGAACAACGTGAATACGCCCTGCTTTCTACGCGTTATACAAAACCAGTTGTTATAAACAAGCCAGTTAAATGGGGCAGCGGATTTCATAGTATAAATCATCATAATTTTCACATTGACCCAAATTTGTATCTGCTGCACTTTGGTGCTGTTGATATGAACATGTTGGTAAAAAAAGCCGAAAAGCGCGGCACGGATTGGGTAAACCACCTGCACCGTCGCGGTAATGGAACAATAAACGCGGTAACAAACATAAAACCAAAGCCAGAAAAATATTTACGAATTGCCCGCATAATGCAACGTGTCTTTCGCCCAATCTATGCGTTTGACAAACCAGGAATGCTCGGGTTAAAACGGGTTGTAAAAATACCAAAACGATTTAAGAAATCGGGTGTATAATTTTTTCAATTCTGCGTTTATATTTACGCGCACGCATTGTCGGTGGATTGTCAAAAACACCAACTTTGGTCATTTTAATCAATTGTTTTTTTACATATTCGTTTGCTAAATTACGCGATGCACGTATAAGTGTTATTATAAACGGCCACAAAAATTCTTTATTCCAAATACGAACCCATTTAGTCGTCTGCCCAGAATTTGATACACTATCAAAAGCATCCATAATCGCCAAAGAAACATTATCAAACAATTTTTTGGCATCTAAACTTTTTAATGCAGAATCTGTGTTTGGCAAATAAAAATACAACGGCAAATTCAAAATTACAGTTTTTGGTTTACGCAATAAAACATTTGTAAAAAATGGGAAATCTTCACATATTTTAATATTGTGGTTAAATTCTATCTTTTGTAATAAATCGCGTTTATACAAATGCACAACTGGATAACAATGTCTTACCTTAAAACGACCAAAAGAATGATTTCTTTCGGTTGCATAATTTATTAAACAATCTGTCTTTTTGTATTTTATGTTATTTAACTTGTAATTACGCAAACAACACCTTTTTAATTTTGCTGCTGTATCTGCGCCTTTTAGAATTTGTTTATATAAATCATTATCAACACGAAAAGAAACAAGATCTGCATTATTATCTAAAGCAAAATTATACACCAATTCCATCGTTTGCGGATGAATACAATCATCACTATCAAGAAACATTATATATTTTCCAGATGATTTCTTAATACCATCGTTTCTTGCACGGCTTACGCCACCATTTTTTTTATTTATTATTCTGAAGCGTTTATCACGCGCAGCATATTCCGCTAAAATTTTACCAGAATTATCGTGGCTGCCATCATTTACACAGATTGCTTCCCAATCAGTAAATGTTTGATTTAATACACTATCCAGACATCTGTGCAGGTATTTTTCAACATTATATACCGGTATTATTATTGATATTTTGGGCTTTATCATTTGTTCGTATCCCCACGCGCAAATAAAATAAGATTGTATTTCATTTGGCACCAATCACATGTTGGACATTCCAATGCCCCAGATAAAACAAGTTCACGCATACATTGGCGCGCAGCCTCTAAATCATCACTTGTTTTCATATAACGTACTTTGCGATATGCCCAGTTTACAAAGAACCACATAAAATTATCTGTCCACATTTTGAACTGATATGGTGTTGCATGTTCACGATACTGTTTGTATGCAAATATTATTCCTGTACACAAACTTTGCATAATACGCAATTGTTTTGCAGCCAAAACAATCCCGCCAAAATTAGGTATATAGAAATAAAGTGGCAGTGGCACAATCGTAACACGTGGGTTCTTTAACATAACCACACTCCACCACGGAAAATCTTCAAACAAAATCCCCTTAATAAAAGGTATGTCTGCAATTAATTCACGCTTGTACATATTTTTCCAAACCTGACAATGTTTAATAAGCCACTTGCGATTTGGATTAAACATATTGTGCGTCCGTTCTGTTGCATAACGATAAATATCATCTGTTATAAGAGTGCGAATCCGATTGATTTTATACTTTTTCTTGATAGCCCTGGGGGTAACATTATCCGTATTCATATGCAAGAAATGTCGAACCATTAATTGCGGACGATAATGTCTATCGTATCTGAAAGAAACAATATCTGAATTATCGCGTTTTGCCATTGCATGTGCAATTTCCATTGTTTGCGGATGAATAAAATCATCACTGTCTAAATACATAATATATTCACCATGCGCATGTGGAAACCCGGCATTACGCGCATCAGATAACCCACCGTTTTGTTTGTTTACAATTTTAAATCGTTTATCACGCGCAGCATATTCTGCTAAAATTTTATCAGAATTATCGGGGCTGCCATCGTTAACACAGATTGCTTCCCAGTCAGTAAATGTTTGATTTAATACACTATCCAGACATCGCCTAAGGTATTTTTCAACATTATATACCGGTATTATTATCGATATTGCTGGCATGGTTTCCCTCTCCTGTTTATATTATTTGTACATTTTGTTTATCATGACATCTGCAAAAGAACCTGGTATCGGGTTATCCGCGCCACGATATGTCACCTTTTGGAAAAAGGCGCCTGAGGTAACTTTTTTAAACACCTTGGCATCAAAAGGTTTGTGTTGATAATCCCACCACAATGCATGTGTTGGATCTTGGTCAACATGTGGCATTTTTGCAAAATATTTTTTTGCACGCGGATCATTCATAACCAAAGTTTTGAACAATAACTGATGCATAAAATAATCAAAATTGTGATTTTCGTGCATCCAATAATCAAGAATCATCGCCCGCCATGCAGCCAACAAATATGCACCTTTGCGGCTGCGTATAAAACAGTTTTGCATAAAACTGTACGGTGACCCAACATTTTTACCAGCCAAATACACAAAGAAATCTTCCTTGATAATCCAGCTTGGAATTGGCGCCGTTGCAAATGCGGTTGCATCAAGCCAAATTCCACCATGTTCATACAATAATTCCACACGACAAATATCGGCAAAATGCGCATGAGCAATCATGCCACGTTTATATTTATCAATTATTTCTTGGGGCAACGATATGTAATCAAAAATTGTTTCTTCATCCAACACAACCAGTTCTTGCTTACAATTTTTTCGCACACTGTTAAAACACGCCTTGACTAATTTAGGGGCCTTTCTTTCACCTTGAAGCCAAATAGTCCAAATTTTTTCATTTTTATCATCTTTGATAACCGGTTGTTCAACAACCTTTGCTGCAGCTGGCAAATAACGTTTAAAATACCTTGGGATAATATTTGAAATCACATCACTGCGCACAGCGCGTCTGTGAACGCGTGAACGCCACGGCCAATTTAATATATGACCACGAATTATAACATCGCTCATCGCCAACAGTTTTGCAATTTTCATATCCGCCCCCTTTTTTAGTTTTAATTATACTTCCATATCACCTTTTGATATCAATGTTTCTGTATCATTTTTTAATATTTTCATTTCATACTCCTTTTAATTTGATGTGGGACAGGCAACAACCTGTCCCAAAAAGTTATTCGACTATATCAGCAGTATCATCTTCTGATGGGCCGGTCGTCATTTCTTCGGCAATTCCAGATGAACGCGCCATAATTTTATCAAGTAATTCCTGTTGGACATCAGGATGATCCTTTAACCACTGACGCGCATTTGATTCACCCTGACCTATTCTTTCATCATTATACGAATAGAAAGAACCCGCTTTTTCAATCAAATCATATTTGACACCCATATCCAAGATTTCACTAATACGCGAAATACCTTCACCGTACATAATCTTGAAATCAACAGTGCGGAACGGTGGCGCAACTTTATTTTTCACAATCTTGACCCGTGTTTCATTTCCAACAACATTTTCTTTATCTTTTATTGCACCGGTACGACGGATATCCAAACGCACAGAAGCATAGAATTTCAATGCATTTCCACCAGATGTTGTCTCTGGGTTACCGAACATGACACCAATCTTCATGCGAATCTGATTAATAAAGATAAGCAATGTGTTCGTGCGTGATACAGACCCAGCCAACTTTTTCAAACTTTGTGACATCAACCGCGCAGTTGTTCCAACAAACGAATCACCAATGTTTCCTTCAAGTTCTGCCTTTGGCACCAAAGCCGCCACAGAATCGACAACAACAACATCAACCGCACCAGATTTAATTAAAGTATCGGCAATTTCCAATGCTTGTTCCCCAGAATCAGGTTGTGAAATAATCAATTCAGAAACATTAACACCCAACTTTTTTGCGTAACTTGGGTCCAGTGCATTTTCCGCATCGATATATGCACATGTACCACCCTTTTTCTGTGCCTCAGCAACCGCATGTAATGCAAGTGTTGTTTTACCGGAACTTTCTGGACCATATATTTCAACAATTCTACCACGCGGATAACCGCCAACACCCAACGCAATATCCAATCCCAATGAACCAGATGAAATCGCCTCAATATTCTGTTGCGAACCATCACCCATTTTCATAATGGCTTCTTTACCGAATTGTTTTTGAATTTGTGCAAGCGCTGATTCCAATGCCGGATTTTTCACCGGAGACATATTTTCCTTTGAAACTTCCTTTTTCGCCATAAAAATCCCCTTTGTTGATACTAAAATCATACAAAGAATTCTGCATCTGCGCAACAGAATTTATTTATGTGGCGTTATAATAATTCCAACCGCCAAAGCTCCAATAACAGCCGTCACAAACCATACTGCTGTTGTTGCCCCAAAGAAAGTGATACACGCCGCACCCAATGTTGGCGCAATTATATTTGGCAAATGAGCACTTGTCCGAAAAACGCCATAGAAACGCGCGCGTTGTGCCGGCTCTGCATTGTCAAAAAACAACAAATCATGTACCGGTTCCATTAACGCCCCTGAAACTTGCCATAAAACAAATATCGCAAGCAACGGGAACCCTGTTACCAATGTTGCCACCGCAGAAAGTACTGCGAACGAAGCAAAACCCAATACCAACCATATGTTTTTACCGTATTTTTGTACTGCCCGCCCCATAATTTCAGACAGAACAAGATATGGAATTATACCCAAAGTCAACACAAGACCAAGCGTATCTTTCGAAAAACCAGCCTCAATCACAACAATCGGAACATATAAATATCGCATCGCACGCAATGAATAAAAACCAAAATTAATAAGATATGCCCGTAACATTCCGCGCATTGCAAAAAATGCCCGCGTATTTTTCCACAATGCACGAAATGTGCGCCGTGGGTTTACTGGTTTTATTTTTTTATCTTCTTGAACAATATGGAACCATTTGAAAAAGAACCAAGCTGATAAATATATAAGTGACGAAGCCATAAATGCAGAACGATTGCCATAAAATCCCGCTATCCACATAGCTATCATTGGCGCAAACAATGCGCCCAAATTTAACCATAAATGATATCGCGCATTAAGACGCGCAATACCTATTTTCTTTACAAAATCAGCCATAAACAGCGGTATTAACATCTGGCTTAATGTGATAGCAATTCCGGTTGTGAAATCAAGAGTAATAAAAGTTTCTGGCCGTATAGAAAAACTCATCATCGCATATCCCGCTGCCAACATAAGCAGCACAAAATAAAAGATACGCACCTTGGAAAAACGACGAAAAACCTCATTCGCAAACAAACCAACAAACATACAGAATGCCGAATATAACGCAACATATAAACCAACAACAGCACTTGAACGGAAAATTTCTAAAATTACCAAAGAATATACCGCATTATAAATTCCATCGGCAAAACCGGTAAACAATCCCAAATTTGCAAAAGAAAAACCACTTACATATTTACTAAAAGAAATATACTTATCTTTTGCCATATTTACGCACTCTCTCTACGCAAATATTATACCATAAAAACAGAATTGTTGCTAACTGTTAAATTATTCCGCCACTTCAATACTATCAATCAAGGTTTTAGTAACAGGTGTAAGTTTTACCGGCTTATAATCTTGCGACACAATCGCTGCACTTGTGTCTTCGGGAACAACAGACACAACATTGATTGTTCTTGCATTTGATTCTGATGTCATATTTGCACCAAATGTGTCTGATTTATACTTACCACGCAAACGTTCCGGAATACGAATATAATCCATCGGATTCACGCCACGTGTTTGTAATGGTGTTTCAGACACCGGTGATATATGACGTTGTTCAATATTATATAACGGTACCATAAAGTCCGTTGCTGCATCGCGAACAACATTTGGTTTACCATTGCCATTCAATTGCATTATACGCAATGCACGTTCATTATCACCAGTTGGACGCAAACGAACAATACCATCAACACCAACATATCCACTTGGATCAAGCAAATATGCCGCCTGTGACTTATCTGAATACATCATTGAAATCGCCATATTTGTTGCATCATACCCAATCGAAGCCAAACGGTTTGGTTTGATTCCGGCAACGCGTTCATATGCAACGACAAAATCTTCGTTTATCTCGGGCAACGCCGCATATTTCGCGCCCGACATTGTTAAGTCAGATACAATATCTGTTCCGTCCCACATTGCCGTTCCATAAAATTTCACATCACGCGAACCGACACCAAAATATCGCATAAAAGAAGCAACTGATTTTGTATCATCAGCCGTTCCTAAAAACAAAACAGCATCATATGGCAACGCGCCCAATGTGTCGTTTTTTGCCAAATTATCTAGCTGTCTTGTTATTGAAGAACGTTCAATAGAGGTCAATGTTTCATCTGTTAACATATCTGACAAAATCTCACGCGCACGCGTGTGTGCCGCGCTACGTGCGACATTCATTGATGCTTTTTCCGTGGCATATTTAATGGATTCGGAATCGTGTTCATCATAGAAAAACGCACCAATTAATGGCACATTATATATGCGTGCCGCACTTTCTGCGACCCCGGCAAGCAAATGTCCAGAATCGGTATCCGGAGCAATTACAATAAAACTTTTACGATTATCCAACTGCATTTCTTTGACGATAACTTCAACACTGTTTGTCGGCATCAAGTTCATTGTCATAACCCCATCACCAACCGCTGTTGCATCCGAAGTAAACGACAATACTGGTAACGACGACTGTTTTTCATCACGCAACACGCGCACATCGCCCGCAAACAAAGGCCCGACAACAATATCTGGGGTTGATGACAACGCATCATGCACAGCGTCCGCCCCGCGCGCAGAATCAAAGAAAGACACCGTCAAATTATTTGCCCCAGATGCCAAAACAGCCATTTCAACAGATGTGCGTATACTTTGTCCCGTTGTCGCTGCATCACCAGACATTGGCAAAATCACCGCCATGCGATGATTTTCATCGCCTTCATATGTGCCATATTGCATTTGTGCCGGAAAAGTCGTCACACTTTCATCGTCAATCGACCATTGTCCATGTGGCATGGTACACCCAAACAACATTGTCCCAATAACTAAAAAACTAAAAATTGTTTTTATATGCATTGAAAAATCCATTTAATTCTGTATTATTCTAATGTAAAGGTATAAAAAATGCAATACGGACTTTATATTGTTGGGACACCCATTGGAAATCTGGGCGATTTTTCGCCCCGGGCGATTGATGTTTTGAAATCTGTCGATTTGATTGCCGCCGAAGACACACGTGTTTTTGGCAAACTGGCATCACATTTTGATATAAAAACAAAACGCATATCGCACCACGAACACAACGAACAAGACATTGTCCCTGATTTAATTGAAAAATTGCATGGCGGTATGTCTATTGCGGTTGTAACCGATGCTGGTATGCCATGTGTCAGTGACCCCGGGTTCAGATTGGTTCGCGCAGCACGTGCCGAAAACATTCCCGTATTTGTTGTTCCTGGACCAACCGCGGTAATTTCCGCATTGGTCTTATCTGGATTTCCAAGTGATCGATTTACATTTTGTGGCTTCTTTGACCCCAAAAAATTACATGACGACAATCGCATTCGTCATACAATTATTTATTATGAAAGTCCAAATCGCATTATGTCTACGATTGCAGATTTGGCACGTGTTATGCCTGAACGGCAAATTGCAATTGTTCGTGAAATAACAAAAATTCACGAAGAAACGATTATTGGATATCCGGCTGATTTAATGCACATAGACGCGCCACGCGGTGAAATTGTTATTGTTGTTGCCCCCGCCCCAGAACATAAAATTTCAGACCGTGAAATAACCGAAATTGTCAACGATATAACATCCGCATCAACAAAATCTGCGGCGGCTGATTTGGCGGCACGCACTGGCATATCAAAAAAAGAAGCATACAAACGCATGTTAAACAAAGGTGGCAACAATGATTAAATTTGTTGGTTCTTTTGAAACGGTAAAATCATTACCAAAAACACAATTTAGCGAATATGCATTTGTCGGGCGCAGTAATGTTGGCAAATCATCACTTATCAATGCAATTGTCGATACACCAATTGCACGAACATCAAACACACCAGGACGCACACAATCATTAAACCTGTTCAATATTGATGACCGCATAATGATTGTCGATTTACCCGGATATGGATATGCCCGCGTATCCAGAACGGATACAATTCGCTGGCTGGAACGGCTACAAGAATACTTGCATACCCGACGGCAACTAAAACGACTTTTTATATTGATTGATTCGCGTATTGGTCCACGCGATTCCGATTTAGAATTAATGAACTTTTGTGATATAAATGGAATCTGTTACCAAATTGTATACACCAAGAAAGACAAGCGCATTCGTGAACAAAATCAAACAAAACTTAGTCACACGGAACACGGTGCTATGGTTCCAGAAATACTTGAAACATCAAGCGAAAAGAAAACAGGTCTTGAAAGTCTAAGGAAAATCATTGGCATCAAATAAAAATATTTTTTATGCAACAAACCCGGCGCATATGCTTGATGCGCTGTGGAAAATCATATCGTCATCAAATATACCTTTACAAGATATTCTTATTTTTTTGCCCAGCCGTCGCGCCGTCCGTGCAACAGAAAAAATGATTGTGCAAGAATCTGGAAACGCGGTGATATTACCCGAATTAGTTGCATTGGGCGAAGGCGTCGAAGACATCGATTTTGCTTCAGAAATTACAACAGATGATACGGTTTCAAATCTTGAACGCATTGTTGTTTTGGCAAAATTGTTATCTGGCGATGAACACATAAAAAACATTTCAACCGCCCTGCCCATCGCGCGCGATTTTATTCGTATGACTGACTATTTTGAAAATGAAGGCATTGATGTATCTAAAATAACCTGGGCAGATATTATTGATGAAAAATATGCCACACATTTTCAAAACAAGGCGAAAATTTTACAAATATTATCAGACAATATGAACGCGATTACACGGGGGCGCATAACAACCACAGCAAAAAGAAACGCTGATATACGCGCATGGATTCCGTACATACAATCAAAAAACTTTCCATATAAACTGGTAATTGTTTGTGGTTCCACAGCAAGTGTTCCCGCAACAAGTGATTTAATGGCCACGATTGCAAACGCGCCATTTGGTCGAATAATATTATCTGGAAAAATATCTGGTCGAAAATCTGATTTTGAATTAACGACAAATCCATATTATTCCGAATATAAATTTTTATCACGCATTGGTGTTAACACAGATGATATTATCCCTATCGATGTTGGTGAATCTGAAACAATTGACTTTATGAATTTTGCATTTGGAAATGATACAACAAACTCTAAAAACACAAACGCTGTTTCACATTGTCATTTAATTGAATGTGAACGCGAAAGCATTGAATCTGCCGCTGTTGCTGAAATTGCCGAACAAGCAATCAAAAAGAATAAATCTGTATTGGTAATCACACCAGATGCGGCTGGAAACCAAAGAATTGCATCTGCATTAAATGCGAAAAATATACCAACTGATTTTTCTGGTGGGCGCCCTGCGACAATGCATGTGATTGGCCGTGCGATATTGAATTTGTTTGACGGTTGGGCGGAAAAAAATTCAAAAGAATTTGATAAATTATATATTGATTCAAAATATGATTTATTTGAAACAATTTTGCATATTGTTGAATCAAATCAAAATATTTGGATGCCAACTTTTGACCCATTGGATGTAAACGCGATTTCAATATGGGTTGCGATTCGCGAACTTTCCAGCGCTCTTGTAAGAAACGATATTGTATTAACCTTGGGTGATGCACGCGCTTTTATAAGTGACGCGCTTTCTTCGGTGACAATCCGCAGCGACATTTCTGATGATACAAAGGTATGTGTTCTTGGCACGATTGAATCGCGTATGCAAACCGCAGATGTTGTGATTCTGACCAGTCTTAATGAGGGTATGTTTCCGTCAACCGGCTATGAAAATGCATGGTTACCGCAAAAAATATCAACCCAGCTTGGCCTGCCATCACCCAATCATAAAGTATCATTAATGTCTTTGGACTTTATGAATTTGTCTTGTGCAGAAAATGTTTATTGGTTACGCAGTAAAATATCTGGTGGCGTTCAAACAACAGAATCGCGCTTTTTATCGCGTGTCACGGCGCGTGGTGGAAAATTTGATAAAACTGCACAAACCGAAATTTTATCTGCCGTATTGGAACATGATAATGTTGATGCAAAACCATTAAATTATGATGCACCAACACCACCAGCCGATTGGTCTGATATGTATGTAACAGATTTAGAATATTTAATACACAACCCATATGCATATTATGTGCGACATATATTACGTCTGGCCGTCAAAGATGATTACTGGGTTGGGCCGGACGCACGCAAATTTGGAACATTGGTGCACAGTATTATTGAACATGCAAAACCGGGCGATACGCCAGAAACACTTATTGCGCGCATGGACAATGCTGCAAAAAATATAGATGGTCTTAATGGTGTTCAAATGCATTTCTGGCACAAAAGGTTCAAAGAAATTGCCCCAGTTATTGTAAACGAAATAAACGCATGTCCCGGTGCATACAGCGAAATACCCGGGTTTGTTGAAATTGCCGGGCGCACAATTCGTGCACGCGCCGACAGGGTTGCAGACGGGGTTGTAATTGATATAAAAACAGGTGCCGCACCATCTAAATCACAATTATTACTGGGCACAATGCCGCAATTACCACTTGAAGCACGCATGTTACAAACTGGTGGTTTTAAAATTTCAACAACCACGCGCAGCAAAACACCCTCTATGCGGTTTTTACAACTGCAAAACAACCAAACAAAGCCAGTTGAATATGATTCTGCAACAACTGCTGATATGATTCGCGCAGCGGTTGATAAAACGATTGAAGTTATAAATATGTTCACCGTTGGTCGCGCACCGTACGAAAACCGCCCAAACAGTGAACCTAAATATCGCCAATATGATGACTTGGCACGCGTGTGGGACAACAAATAACTTTATTATTTCAATGCAATCATTAAACCACAATGATCAGTTGGTTTGTCAGCCAATCTTGGTGACATATCAATTTCACAATTTGTAATTAAGCTTGATGCTGCATGGTTACATAAGAAATAATCCAAACGCAAACCTTGTTTGTTTCCAACTGTGTCATGACCGCGATATCCATACCAGGTGTAATCAATTGTATCAGGATGCAACTTTCGCCATGCATCAACCCAACCTGCATCTAACCAAGATTGCATTATTTCGCGTGCCTGCGGTGCTGCGATTGCAATACCAACATAATTACGCGGGTTCCAAACATCCATGTCACTAAGTGCCACATTAAAATCACCACCAATAATAACTGGTTCTTCACTGTTTAAATATTGCGAAATATAATCAGTAAAAGCATTCATCCATTTTAATTTATACGGGAATTTTGGTGAATCAATCGTATCACCGTTTGGCATATATACATTTATAATACGCACGCGCCCATCAATCACACATTCAATAAACCGCGAATTTTCATCTGGGAAATTAGGCAACCCGCGAACAACATCTTCGATTGAATATTTTGAAAATATGGCAACCCCATTATAACTTTTCTGGCCAAAAACCTTGATATTATATCCATATTCATCGAACAGGCTGTGCGGGAAAGACGCATTTTCAACCTTTAATTCTTGAACTAAAATCACATCATATTCACCACCACGCAGAATATCAATAAAACTTTCCACATGTGCCCGAATAGAGTTTATATTAAGTGTTAAAATTTTCATATTTGAATTCCGTCTTGTTCTGTATTATAATACCCCCAGCATAACATAAAAAACAAGGACTTTATACTATGAATATGTACAAGTTTTTAGAAAATGCAGCTACAAAGTATCCGGACAATTTGTTTTTAGTTCGGGAAAAGGTTACATTTTCTGCATTTATTGATTTGGTTCGTGCACGCGCCGCATCTTTGGACAAAGCTGGGGTCAAAGCTGGCGATGTTGTTGGTATTTTATCGCACAATATTCCAGAATTTCCAATAACACTGTTTGCAGTATGGTATTTGGGTGCCCGCGTTTTAATGTTGGATACAAACCTGACACCATTTGAATATGACAATATGACAAAGATTACAGATTGCCGTTTTGTCTGTGCTGAAAAATCTTTCTTTTATAAGACCAAGAATTTTACTTTCTATGATATAACGAAAAAAGATGGCAAGATTAATCCTGATTTACAACCTGCCCCGGTGGAATCATTGGAAATTGCGACACTTTCATTTACATCTGGTTCAACCGGCACACCAAAAGTTGTTCCATTAACACACTTTAATTTGATTGAATGTGCACACTCGTTACAAGAAATGAGTGAATATATCAAACCAGGATACTATTTTTATGGTTTTTTGCCAATGTATCACATCTTTGGATTTGCGGTGGAAATTCTGGCAACGATTGAATACGGCGGTGGTGTAATTTTACAACCAAGTATCAATCCAAAATTATTGATGGCGGATTTTGCAGAATTCAAACCACAAATTATTCCGGCTGTGCCACGTTTGTTCGAACTTATCCGCAATCGTATCATTGAACAATTAAAGGCACGACATCTGTGGCTGTTTGCATCGTTTGTTTTAAAATATGGCAAAACGTTGGACAAACTGGGACTTGGTTTCTTGGTGCGCAAAGTGCAAGACCCCGTTCGTAACATATTCGGCGGTCGTGTGACTTTATTGGTTGCTGGTGGTGCTGCGACCAAGCCAGAGGTTGAAACATTCTATGAAAGATTGGGCATGCCATTTATTCAGGGCTATGGTATGACAGAAACTGTTGGACCAATCTGTATATCAAAGCGCACTAAAAAACGTATCCCTTTTGCATTTGGTGCACCAACAATAAACAATGAATGCGAAATTCGCAACAAAGATGCCGACGGCATTGGTGTTTTGTGGGTTCGTGGTCACCAGGTATTTGATGGTTACCTTAATAATCCAGAAGTCAATGCCCAGGTTTTTGATGAACATGGTTTCTTTAATACGGGCGACCTTGTATCAATGGATAAAAACGGCGAATTGCATTTTGCCGGTCGTAAAAAACAAGTGATCGTTCTTGATTCTGGTAAAAACGTTTATCCAGACGAACTGGAAGGTTTGTATATGGAAATACCAGGCGTTAAAAATGTCGCTGTATTTGAACACAAATTGGAAGACAAAACTGTTTCCTATGCTGTGTTCAGTGTTGAAGAAGATATGACAATTGATAAGTTGGCAGCCGCTATCGCTAACGCCAATAAAAAATTGGCTTCTTATAAATGGGTTACACACTTTGCGATGACAACCGATGATTTGCCTGCAACAAGTACGCAAAAGGTAAAACACCATGTTGTTCGTCAAAATCTTATCGACGGAAAGTATCCATTACAAAAATAACAAAAAGGACCGGTAAAGGCCGGTCCTTTTTATCTCAATTATTTACAGGAGATATACATGCCATCACCAACGGAAATATATTCTCAAACTTCGGACACTATCGATCAAATTGTGCAAAGATTTGCCCCAGATGAAAAAGCCATAGAAAAAAATCTTGGGCATGTCGGTTTGGCGGTGTTCAGAAAAGAAAAAAATATTTCATTTACCCCAATTCACCAGCAAGGCGCAGCAACACAAATTAAAAATTTTCTTACTGGTCGGCCACGTAAATATAAATATCTGCCGAATGGTAATTTGCGTCGCAACCTTTTTGAATTTGTATATACTGCCCAGAAATTCACAAAACGCGAAGTCCAATATTTGTTTGGTGATTATGGCGTTGAAATAATGTATGTAATGCGTGATTTTATGGGGTATGTCAAACGCATTCAGGACAAAGATCTGTCAGAAAAACAGTGGCAACGTTTTACAAAAACGCGTTAAAAAAACCGGCAAATGCCGGCTTTTTTATTGCTGTTTTTTCCACCGTTTTAGTGTTGGATAAACAGATTTACAATATTCTCGCATTTGGTCACCTGTCATACCCGCCTGGGAGGCAAACGGAACCATCATTTCAATATACTCTTCCATTGTTGCTTTTTGTAAAAAGTCACCGTCTTTATAACAATATTTGCAATAATCTGAATTTGTTGAACCATCCGCATTTGTTCCATATAAGGTCTCATCTTCCATCGGCATTGCGCAACTTTGACATATTTGTGACATTTTTTCTCCTTTTTATATCAAGCATTATAACCCTGTTGCAAAAACCAATCAAACAAAATACAATGTACATATAATAACCAAGGAGAAAAAGATGTATAAATCCATTTCAATCGCAGTCATTATTTTAATCGGCATATTATTATTGTTGTTAATACCATTTAAAACCAACAATGATAAATTGGTTGCGTATTTCAGTGCAACTGGTAACACGCGCGCCGTTGCAGAAAGTTTAGCAATGGCAATCAATGCCGACATTTTCGAAATTACACCAGAAACATTATATACATCGGACGATTTAAATTGGCGTAATGATAAAAGCCGTTCTTCTGTTGAAATGGAAAACAGAAATTCTCGGCCAGTAATTGCGAACAAAATTACAGATATGTCCAAATACAAATATATCTTTATCGGCTTTCCAATCTGGTGGGGACGCGAACCATCAATCATAGACACATTTGTTGAATCTTATGATTTTGCCGGAAAAACAATTATACCATTTGCCACATCGGGCAGCACCCCATCCACAGACGAAGCAGCCACAGATATTCGCGCGCTTGCCCCAGGCGCAAATGTTTTGATTGGCAAACGTTTTCCAAACGATGTTTCAATTAGCGAATTGAAAACATGGGGCAATGGGCAAATGTAAAAATGTCATCAACCAAAGAATATCTTGATTTTATCTTGGAACAATTATCAGATTTGCCAGATGTTGACTATCGTGCAATGATGGGCGAATTTATAATTTATTATCACGGGCGTGTTATTGGCGGAATTTACGACAATCGTTTTTTGATAAAACCGACAAAATCGGCCAAGGAAATATTACCAAACGCGCCACTGGAAATTCCCTATCCAAAAGGTTCGCCCATGATAATGATTCCAGACATTGAAAATCGGGAATTGTTGACGAAACTGTTTAACGCCATGTATCCAGAATTACCAGACAAGAAAAAGAGATAAAAAACACCGGCAAATACCGGTGTTTTTTATTGTGGTGGGTGCGGGTCTATCCTTGATAAACAATAATAAAAATCTATAAAAACTCGTATTTACAAACTCCGTTTTTATGATTTTTCTAATTGTTCATCTGCGTATTCGCCATGCGTGCTTCACACTCTGGCGCATCCACCCGCACCTGTCAAAACAAAAACCGACCATATTTGGTCGGTTTGCGTTTTGGTGGGTGCGGGTGGATTCGGACCACCTCAGGCGTAGCCAACAGATTTACAGTCTGCCCCGGCTCTCCAACTCCGGCGCGCACCCAAAACTTATCATGGCTTGCCACACGAAGCATCGCAGATGCGAAGTGTGGTGCGGGCAGCGGGACTCGAACCCGCACATCAAGCTTGGAAGGCTTGCGTACTAGCCCTTGTACTATGCCCGCGATAAATCGTAAGCCAGCAAATTATATATCAATCTGGGTAAAAATCAAGTGATTATTGCGCCTTGGTTATCGGCGGGAAACAGTCACCACCGCTGCGCGGACAACATGCAAATACTGTATTACCCATATCACGGAAAACCTCATCCGCACAACATCCAAACTTGTTTGGTTTGGTTCCATCACCACACAAGCCAGCCGCTATATTCGCATTAAATTCTTCATCACTAATTGTCTGGATTGGTGCTTCTGAAACAGCTGTCACAGAAACAACTGTTTCAACTGGTTCCGCAGTTGGTGTAACCGTTACACAGTCCGCATTATAATAACGTTGCATTTCTTTGACTATGTATTCCTTGGCTGTATCAGATTTTAATTTTTCCATCCCGGCATTTAATTTTTCACAATTAGCCTTCTTAGCCGCAATATATTCTTCCAACACATCGCCAGTTGTCACCGGTTCTTTCGTATCTATATTTTCACTTGGCGTTACAGACATATTGGCGCCCGGTCGCGATATTGTCCGACGACCATTTCCCTTAATAGCACAATATGTGCGTTGTTGCGCGTTTAACTGTTTTAATGTTTCCTGGTCTTCTGCGGTTGGATTTTGAATTGCAGACAAATCAGCTATTTCTGTTTTAATTTGTTCGCATGTCTTGCGATCAACAATTTTCTGTGCATCGTCTGCAAATGCACATATCGGTAACAAACATAAAAACAGTATCCGCGCTTTCATTTTTTACCCTTAAAGTTATTCGTTTATAATTTTTTCAATTTGAATAATAAAATCTATGGTCGGATCGGTTAACTTTTTCGCTTTTTCAAAAATTTCTTCGGCAGCAGCCTGCATATTAAGCCGTTTGTAAGTTTCAACCATATCAATTGTTTCGGCATGATTAAAATTATCATCGTCAACTGCGCGTGCAATTTCCAGTTCTTGACGCGCTAATTCTGCATACCTGTCTGTATTTTCAATACACCCGCGTTCAGCCAAACTTACATATACTTTTGCGCGTTCAATACGATTATCAACATTATCATTGGCAACAGGCAAATGTTTCATAAGCAGACGTTCAACCTGGACACACACATCTGGTGTTTCCACAGAATCTTCTATAACCTGCCCTGTTTGATCATTGTGAATCTTTGGCGAATTAATTGCCATACCAACAAAAAAGCCACACAAAAACAAACCAGTTAAAGCAACCACACCCCAAAAACGTTGCCAACGATTGTGAACAACACGAACAACCATGATTGGTTTGGTCGCCTGTTGCTTTTTTGATATTGTTTGCTTTTTCATTTCTCTCTCCTCTGTCCTCTTTGAATCTATTTTAACTATTTTACAATACCATTTGCAATAGTAATTTTTTTATCCGCCCGGGAAGCAAGTCCCATATCATGTGTAACAAACAACATCGCCATATTATTCTTTCGCACCAATGATAACAACTGTTCAAATACAGCCGTGGCATGCGCCGGATCCAAACTGCCCGTTGGTTCATCGGCTAATAAAATTTCTGGTTCGTTTGCCAACGCGCGCGCAACCGCGGTACGTTGTTGTTCGCCACCAGACATTTCACCAGGCAAGTGTGATGCACGATGTGCAACACCAGCCGCCCGCAATAATTTCAATGCACGCTTTTGCGCCAAATCTTCATCCACATCATTTGCCAACATTGGTAATACAACATTTTCAACGGCTGTAAAATCAGATAATAAATTGTGTCTTTGATATACAAAACCAATTTTTTTACGCCGAATAATTGTACGGGCATCTTCACTCATTTTTTGAACAGGGGTACCAGCAATAACAATACTGCCCGATGTCGGTTTATCAAGCAACCCAACGCATTGTAATAATGTTGATTTACCAGACCCAGATGGTCCAACAAGCGCAATTATTTCACCCCGATGCAAATCAAAGCCACCACCACGCAAAATATGCAACGGTTGTCCGCCTTCGATAAAAGTCTTTTTTATATCACGCACAGACATAACGACATCGCCGCGACTTACCCTTGATAAAGAATTTAATATGCTTGCCATTGTCGTATTTCCTTTATTCATTTCTTAATACATCAACTGGGTCTGTGTTTGCCGCTTTCCATGCCGGATAAATAGTTGCCAAAAACGCCAATGCTATCGCTAACACAACAATTCCAACAACCTGACTAACTACTAGTTTTGATGGTAATTCTGACAAATAATATAATTCCGCTGGGAACAAATCGCGTCCAGTTGCCCACTGGAAAAACTGCCTTATAGGTTCAATATAAATCGCAACAATTACCCCAAGAATCATTCCAAAAAACGCACCAATAACACCAATACTGGTCCCAGATAAAATAAATATTTTCATCATCGAACGCCGCGAAACCCCAAATGTGCGCAACACAGCGATATCTTTGTTTTTATCTTTAACCAGCATAACCAAAGATGACACTATATTAAACGCCGCGACAATTACAATAAGCAGCAAAATTAAAAACATAACATTAGATTCAACCTGTAATGCGCCGACAAAACCACGATTTAAATCACGCCAATCGCGCACCACAAAACCATCTGGTAACAAACGAACCAATGCGTTTAAAACAGTATTTGTATCTTCGGGATCTTTCAAGAACAAATCAATATGAGTAACGGCATCACCGATATTCAAATATTTCTGGGCAGTTTCCAATGGCATAAATATATACCCTGAATCATATTCATACATACCCATAAAGAACGATGTCATAACCGGATATGCCATAATACGCGGCATTGTTCCAAATGGTGTTGGTGTTGCCCCGTTTGCAGATACCAGCGATATATTATCACCCATTGTAACATTTAACGCACGCGTTAACGACGCACCCGCAACCAATTCACCATCACTTATTTTATCAAGTGGTTTACCATATATATGTGCGCCCATTTTTGATTTTTCTGCTAAATCAGACATACGAATTCCACGCACCATTGCACCAGTATTGTTTCCGTTCGCAGTTGCCATCACTTGCCCTTCTGCAATTGGAACAACAGATGTTGTGTGTGTATTTACGATCTTGTTTTGTTTTATTTTATCAATTAAAAAATCATAATCTTTGATTGCGCCGTCTTGATGATAAATGACAACATGACCATTCATTCCCACAATGCGCGACAAAAGTGTATCGTGAAAACCGCCCATAACAGACATCACAACAATAAGTGTTGCTACGCCCAACATAATACCAATTAACGACACCCAAGAAACCACGGAACCAAAACCGCGCTTTTTCATCGCCAAATATCGCCAAGCAACTTTTCTTTCAAGTTTTGAAAACATCTTTTTACCCTATTCGTTCAAGAACGCCCGCAACGCATCACCAACCAATGCACCCTGAGCTGTTGTTTTAACACTTGCCGGATCAACAATTGATATCAACCGTGGCGACATAAATACAACCAATTCTGCAAACGGGCTTATCAATGTTTCCGGGGTTGTGACAAATGAATGTGTTGGAATTCCAACAATTATATAATTATCACCAATTGTTGATGGAATTGTAAAAGATGTTAATTCACCATTAGATGTCCGCAATACAATCTTTGCGTCAACCTTATTGCGTCCACCAAAATCGCCATATTTAGCCGTTGCACCAACAATCAAGTCTGTTTCCAATCTTTCTTCTTTGCTGCATTGACCAATATCAAACCTTGATTGCCAACCATTTGGAATTGCAAATGTTCCCTGGGATATAAGAACAACATTTGCTTGTTGTTGCATAAATTCCTGTAATGTTTTTGTATTTATTTCTGGCCCAACAACAACAGCACGACCAACAACACCAGGTATCGACATCTTGATATTTTTATCGCCAAATGCCGGGAACATATTCATCCAAATAATTGGGTTATCTGTGCGTGGATACACACGGTAAACATCAATATCCCATGCCAACATATATTTTTTGGAAGCAATATCAGAAATAATTTTTGCAACTTCGCGTTCTGTTTGATAGTTACCTTCAAAAACAATCGTTTTATCGTTCCAGTCAACAAGCATATTTCGCATATCTGCGCCATGCATCGCGTCAAGCAATGCCATAATTATAGTTTCGTTTTGCGGCATTTTTATCAACCACTTTGCACGATGAGTTAAATGAATTGCGCCCTCTTCTGCATCATAGTAATAATAAACGCGCCCCATTTTTGCCATCAATTCAACTGCATCAGACAAAGCACCCGTTGATATAGTTCCAGATATTTTTTCTGTCATCTGGCTGTCTTCAATAACATCAATATCAACACCATCAAGCAACTTGTCTAATGCTTGACGCACGGTTACCTTTCTAAATTCATAATCAGAAACTTTTAATTCAGGCAATACATCACCTGTATCCAAACGCACAACTTCTATTTTTTCTTCGGGAACCACAGATATTACATTTTGATTATTCCAATCAACACTGCATCTTTTTGGCAATTCAATTGAAAAACGGCGTGCAGTATCGGTTGTCAATGCCGCTTTTTTTGGGAAAATAGGCACTGAATTTTCATCAATAACCATATTATTCACAACCGTAACCGTATCGTATACTGGCGCAGTTTCTTGATTTGCAACCTGTTGACACCCGACACCAAATATAACCAGCGCAAGTACCGCCAGACGATTCACATACATAAACATTTTGCGAAAGTGTTTTATCATAAGCTTTCCTTTTTGTTTCAAATGTTCATAAACTTTTCAAATTCAGCCAAACTCATTTCATAAATTGGTTTTTGTGATGGTGTTGTCAAACTTTTCACCCGTTCATACTCTGCATGAAAACGTTCTATCGCGTTTGCAACATCGGTTGGAATAGTAATTTTTTTATCCTCTTTAAGACGACGGCCATAATCTGCAATAAATTCTAAAACATCGGCAGCATACATACGTCCAACATAATTTTCCATTGGAATTCCGCCCTTTTGTACACAAATAGCCGACATAATCATTGTTGTTTGATTATAATAATTTGCCAGTTTTATAAAGTTGTCTATTGTTAATGCCATGGGCAAAATCCTTTCCTTGAATACACCATTATAAAAACTATTGCCCCCATAACGCAAATAAATTATAATAAGATTCATGAGAATAAAAATTTTTGCATTATTATTGCTTCTTGGCGCATGTGCTTCGGCAAACAGTGGCGATATTGATAACGCAACAATATTGAATTGGGAAAATGAGGCTGTCACCACTGAACAATTCGTTCGCGATCATAAGGCATGCCTGGGCATAGAAAAAAAAGATTATACCCCGCGATCACGTCTTGCCAAGCTACTTGCCCCGAATCAAAGCACCATGATGCCGGACTGGGACGGACTGTGGGTAACATTCCAATCAAACGAATACAAGGATGTTGGTCAGCGTTCCTTATTGTCTGTACCACGCAATACAACATCTAAATCTGTTGGTTATTATCGTAAGTGTATGTTTCGCCGTGGTTATTTATTGCGGGCACAATAATTTTGTTATTTTTATGATTTTATGATATAATTTGTGCCATGAAACGAACAATCGTCTTTTGGTTATATTTTGTTATCGCCATTATTTTGGGTGTATATTTTGCAACCAGGATTATTATGACTGGTCTTGGACACGGAAGCTTGGCAACAATTCATAATATCACGATAACGACTGACGATTCTGACATGGATATGTTGGCGGTCCAAACCGTTGCTGCTGGCGGCTTGGGGGCAAGAACGAATTCACTAAACCTTGATTCTTTGAATCATCGTATTGCCGCGGTACCTGGAATCAAAAATTCTGCAACAAGACGTATGCCAAATGCCACACTTCGTATATATGTCCAGCCATATCATGCTGTCGCACTATGGACCGACGGCGATTCTTATTATCCGCTTTCTGGGGACGGAACAATTGTTCAAACACCACTTGATGCGCGTGATAATGATGCGATTGTATTTCGTGGAAAATTGCCGAATGACATATCGGAAATAACAACTGCGGCACACACACTGGCACAACATATCAATTATCTTGAATGGATTGAAAATCGCCGTTGGAATGTTATAACCACGGGCGGCATCACCGTAATGTTACCAGAAAACGAACCTGTCGCAGCAATACGCAGCCTAAATTCATTAAAAGAAACTCAACATATTCTTGATAAAAACATAAAAACAATTGATATGCGCGATCCGTCACGCATATTGGTAAAATAGAAGAACAATATGAACCTTGGCGATTCCGCTTTTTTATGCCTGGACATTGGTTCGTCTGCGGTGCACGGGGTTGCACATCGTGTGCGCGCCGCCAGAATTGTTAAATCTGCAATGCATGCGGTTGAATCTTTTGATACGGTTGTTGCAATTAAATCTGTAATTGATGAACTTGAATCGCAAATTGGACGACATTTTGACTATGCGTACATAACCGGAAATTTTGGACAATCTAATTTCAAGATAAGCGGTAAAAGCACAATCTGGTCAAACGAACATAAAATAAATGCATCTGACATAAAAAGCCAAATATCAAAAATCGCGACCCCGGACGGCTTTTTTCCGATGCATATAATCCCACTGCGATACGATTCACCACATATGCATAATATGTTGTCGCCAATCGGACATATTGATAATCAGCTGCTTTCGACATATGCATGTATATTTTATACAGTTGGCACAATGGAAGAAATCGCATCTTATCTGCGCCATGCACATATTCAACCAATTGGTTTTTATGATTCTCAATTTGTATTAAATGCCGCATATCATACACCACATGAAATAACAATGTATATTGATTTTGGTGCACAATATACAACGGCATCTATTTGGTCTGACCGCGGACCATTGTGGCATTACAAAACCCCGATGGGCGGAACAAACATCACACAATCTATTACTGATAAATTTAATATACCATTTATTGACGCGGACCGTATCAAACGTGCGGTATTCACAATGGTTCCAACACCAACGGACAGATTTACACCTGCTGATATAGCCTTTGATTTTTCGCGTTCAGATGTAAACGACATTGTTGTCCCATATATGCATGATATTGTCGAAGACATAAAACTTGCCGCATTGCCAATAATTGAAAAATATCAACCAGCACGAATAATTATTACCGGCGGTTGTGCGGATGCAGACGGTGTTACAGATTTTGTATCAAATACATTTGGTTTACCATGTGAAAGTATGCACAGTGATGCCGTTGTTCGTGCATTGGGTGAATATGTTTGGAATTCTTGTGCGGCGGAACGGGCAAAAATCATTGCGCGCAATGATAAAAATGCAAAACGGATTGATAAAATATTAAAAATATTTCATCGCAAACCAAGAAAAAGACATACTTTTGTTCCCATTTTGCCAAGCAGTATGTGTTTTGACATGAACAATCCAACCACATACACCACTTTTGATGCAGCGGGCATATCAATGATTCATATTGATATAATGGATGGTCTGTATGTAAATAAAATCGCCGGTTCTATCGAACAAATTCGTGCGATTCGTTCACGCACAACGGCGCACCTGCATGTGCATTTAATGACAGAAGGTCCGAACGCATGGGCATCTGATGCGATCGCTGCGGGTGCTGATACGGTAATCGTTTCAACAAATACATCAGGTGTAAAAAACGCAATTCGCACTATTAAATCATCTGGTCGCCGCGCTGGAATTGCGCTTAACCCAGATGCGTCGCCAACAATATTGAAACCTATTTTACGTGAATTGGATGAAGTTATGGTTATGACCGTCATCCCCGGTGCCGCGGGTCAGGAATTTATGCCGGCATGTCTACATAAAATATCAGTATTGGCAGCAACGCGTAAAAAATACGGCTTGAAATTTACAATTTCCGTTGACGGTGGAATTACGGACAAAAACGCACAAATGTGCTGGGACGCCGGTGCCGATTTATTGGTATCTGGTTCATACCTGGCACGAAGCAATGACTTTCCTGTTGCTGTCCAATCTCTTCTTAAAAAACAATAAAAAACACCGGTAAAAGCCGGTGTTTATTTTACAATGATTTTTCTGTAATCATAAAAAATCCCCTTCGCTGGCGAAGGGGTGTCACGGATGTGACGGGGTAGTGGTAATAAAACCACCAATATATTCCAACACAACAGAAATATTATTTTTCACATCACCATCTGGAAAGTGTATAACATTCAATCCAAGCGATTTGAAATATTCATCACGAATCAAATCATATTCTAATTTATTATCATGCGATGCACCGTCAATTTCTATAACTAACTTTAATTGCGGACAATAAAAATCAACAATATAATTTCCAATAATTTTTTGTCGATCAAAATCTAAATCAAAAAACTGATGATTTTTTAACTGGTTCCACAACAACACTTCTGACAATGTAGAGTTCTTTCGTAATTCACGTGCCAATGGTCGTAAAGATTCATTTTGTGGTAATTTCATAACCACTACCCCGGCGTATTCACGCCACCCCTTCGCCAGCGAAGGGGATTATTATTTTCCGTCCAGAACCATATTCTGTAATATAAACATGAATCGTATTTTTTGGCAGAAAATCTTTAGCAATATCCGGCCATTCAATTAATGTTATATCGTTTGCAATTGCATACGGCAAACCAATTTCTATTAATTCAGAAACATCATTTATGCGATATAAATCAAAATGCGAAATACCATCATAATTCTGCACAATTGTAAATGTTGGACTGGGAACCACAGTGTTTTCACCACGCAATGTTTGAATTATTGTGCGTGCAATTTCACTTTTTCCCATGCCCAAATCACCGTGCAACGCCACCGTTACCGGTGCATGCAATTTTTTTGCAAATTCACGCGCAAAGCCCCGCGTTTCATCAATGCTGTTTAATATATACTCCATTATCGTGTCCTTGCTTGTCTTTCTCTTTTAACAAGATAAATATAAGGTCTGTAATCTGGTTCTACGATATGTTGTTGTTGTTTTTCTGTAATTGCTTTCATTGTCTGCTGTGCTTTTAATTCAGTATTATATGGACATCTTATTTTGAACAATATTCCATTGCGTTCAACAATAACATCAACTGCATAAAAATCTTTATACAACTGAGATTTATACAAACCAATCAATTCTTTTACTTCATTAACATTTATCATTTTTTACTCCAATAACAACAAATCGTCTTCCAATTTGTGTATAGTATCGCGCAATTCCGCAGCAATTTCAAATTCTAAATCTTCGGCGGCTTTGTGCATCTTTTTAGTTAACTTTTTAATTTCAGCACGAATACTTTCTGCATCCATCACCCCACCAGATTCATCGTATACAAAACGACGTGCCTTGTCTGTTTTTTCTTCTTTACCAACAACTTCTTCAAATACTGACTTGGTAATCGTCTGCGGCGTAATATTGTGTTCGGTATTATATGCCATTTGTTTTTCACGGCGACGCGCCGTTTCAGAAAGCGCCGCACGCATAGAATCAGTTATTACATCGCCATATAAAATCACACGACCGTTTGCATTTCGCGCCGCACGTCCAATCGTTTGTATAAGCGAACGCGTTGAACGCAAGAAACCCTCTTTATCTGCATCCATAATCGCGACCAATTCGCATTCTGGAACATCCAAGCCTTCGCGCAGCAAATTGATTCCAACCAACACATCATATTTACCCATACGTAAATCGCGCAACAAATCAATGCGTTCCAATGTTTCAATATCGCTGTGCATATATCGCGCACGAACACCATTTTCGTTTAAATAGTCGGTTAATTGTTCTGCCATTTTTTTGGTAAGCGTTGTCACCAGCGCACGCCCAGAAATTGTTTTTAATGTATCCAACAAGTCGTCAACTTGGTGTTCTGTGGGGCGAACATCACAAATTGGGTCAAGCAAACCCGTTGGCCGAATAACCTGTTCTGAAACAATACCATTTGATTGTGCTAATTCCCATTCTGCTGGTGTTGCAGATACAAATATAGTTTGTGGACGCAATTTGTTCCACTCTTCAAAAGTTAATGGACGATTATCAACACACGCAGGAAGTCTAAAACCATATTGCGACAGTGTTTCTTTACGCGCCCTATCCCCGCGTGACATAGCACCAATTTGCGGGACGGTCACATGGCTTTCATCAATAAATAAAATAGCATCGCGTGGCAAATATTCAAACAATGTTGGTGGTGGTTCGCCCGGTTTGCGTCCAGTTAAATAACGTGAATAATTTTCAATTCCGCGACAAGTTCCGGTTGATTCCATCATTTCAATATCAAAATTCACGCGTTCACGCAGACGCTGTTCTTCGATATATTTCATATTATCATGAAAATATTTCAACCGATCGTCTAAATCTTGTCGAATTTCACCAATTGCATTAACAATGCTTGGCATTGGTGTTGCGTAATGAGTATTTGGGTATATCGAAACCCTGTCCAGCATATTTAATTTAGCCCCAGTTAATGTATCAAATTCCCATATTTCATCGATTTCATCACCAAAGAATGATATTTTCCATCCCCTATCAACCGAATGAGATGGGAATATATCAAGTGTATCGCCACGCACACGAAATTCGCCACGTGTTGGCGCAACATCGTTTCTTTTATACTGTATTTCAACCAATGCACGCGTAACATCAGTGACACCAATTTTATCACCACGATGCAACGCCAATTTCATACTTGAATATTCTTCTGGCGACCCCATACCGTAAATAGACGACACCGAAGAAACAACAATAACATCACGTTCTTCCAACATCGCACGCGTTGCACTGTGCCGCATACGGTCCAACTGGTCATTAATTGACGCATCTTTATCGATATATGTATCGGTTGTTGGGACATATGCTTCGGGCTGATAATAATCATAATAAGACACAAAGTATTCCACATGATTATGTGGAAAAAACGACTTCATTTCTGTATACAATTGTGCCGCCAAAATTTTATTCGGTGCCATAATTAATGCTGGTCGCCCAAGCTCTGCAATCACATTTGCCATAGTGAAAGTTTTCCCAGACCCCGTTACCCCAAGCAAAACCTGGGATTGCCTGCCATCACGAACACCAGCCACCAATTCAGATATTGCGGTTGGCTGATCGCCCATTGGGGCATAAGAACTTTCAAGATTAAATACTTTTTCAGTCATTTTTTTATTCACAAACAACAATATAATTCATTATAATGAAAAAACAAGGGAAACAGGAGAGATGACAATCAAGCCCAGATACAAACGCAGAATTGGCTGGACACTTGTTGGTTTGGCCTGTGCCGCCGCTGTTGCGGTGGTATTTGTGCCACCTGTAATAACCCTGAATTATATGAAACCACAACTTGCCGTTGCTGTAAAATCACAGACGGGTATAACGGCTGAATTTAACGGTGATGTAAATTTTAGTTTGCTTGGTCGCGCAACAATTATCGCACATGATGTCACAATCCCATTTGGCACAATTCATTCGGCCATGTTCCGTATTCCCTGGTTCAGTGTATTTAACCCTGAAAACGCAAAACTGGATGGACCGGTTTCAATATATGGCGGTAAATTCAAGATAGAAAATTTAAACGCATTTGATTTTAACACAAAAATAACGCTATATAATTCACGTGTTGAATTTTTATCACACGATTATGATATTGTCCGTGGCGAATTAAAAAATGGGCAGTTTAATGGTATTGTTCGTACACCACAACACAAATACGATGTAACTTTTCAAAATGATGAATTTATTATCCGCAACCAAAATAATAAATTGGAAATCGTCGGACAATTATTTGCCGATGGGTCTGCAAACGGCCAAATATCTATCCAGACAAACGATATGAACAAATGGTTTGAATTTCCAGAACCAAAAATTCGCGATACTGTCAAATTGTCTATGGATTTTGCGTGGGATGGCGGTACAGGTTTTGATTTCACAAACATTGTTGCAAACAATGTAACTGGACATATAAAACTGTATCCAGATGGCCATCGTGATATACAATTGGCATCTGATGATATTGATTATGATTTTTCTTTTCTGGCGCAACCCGGAAAATTCTTGCGTAACACAAAACTGGACATTGATTTTTATGGTAACCTTAAGTTCGAATGATGATAAATTACAAATCGGCACAATTATTGCAGATGATATCGCAATCACCGGTGGCACAATTGATGCAGACGGCGCACACGATATAATGGTTGTTATGCCAATGAATGGAAAAAATACATCGTGTATGTTCAGTGGAACACCAAATGCATGGCAGTGTTCTAAATATTCACGTGGAAATATGTCTGGCTCTCTTTCTGTAAACGGTGATGAATTTAATATAACTGTCAAATCTAACACAAAAATGCCGGATATGAATACAGTTCGCGAAGGTGCATTAAAATTTGGAACACATGGCACTGTTGATTTCGAATTTAATGATGCTGCCGGCATATTGACAATAAATGGTGACAAAACACGTCCCGAATTTCGTTTTGCAAAAAACAAAGACCTTGCTTGGTTGGGCGTAACATATTCTTTTTTACCTGACTATATGCGTGATGCAACCGGTGACTTTAAATGGGAATCTGGCACAGTTGTATTTACACCTCACGACAAAACCTGGCAAATGGCGATACAAAACAATTTCTTTTATATTTACGGAAAAAGTTTTAAAACTTGGTTTCCAAACATTGATTTACAGGTATTACGCGATGGTATATATACCGTATCTGGCGAACACAAAGACGATATTGTTTCTGATTTGACAATCAATGTTGCAAATCATGTGTTTACTGGTTCTGCGATAGGTAAAAAGATTACTCTAAAATCAGACGTACTAAATCTTGATTCATTTTTATCTCCAAATTATCTTGCACGATTTGAAGAATTGTCTTTTTTAACAATGCACCCGATAATGATTCCGTTTGATTTGGGGTTTGATATATCCCTGTCCGCTGATACATTGATATATGATGGTAACGAATATAATAATTTTGTTTATTCTTTGAAACCAAATTCACAGACATTTTCAATTACCGATAACACACACGGTAACATTCTTGCAACCATCACGCGTGACGGTTCAAATTACGATATTACATTACAATTAAACAAATTCGAAACAAACGGCAAATTATTGCGTGACACAATGCCGTTGAACATTAGTGATACATATATAACTGGTGATATAAAAATGAAAACATCTGGTCACATTGGACATGACATTGAATACAATCTGAACGGCGATGTTGATTTAACATTTACTGGTGGATACATATATGGTATCGGCACAGATAATTTTTATGCATCTGCCGAAAACGTCACAATATTAAATGCAGAATACGCATTATCTGATGCTTTAAATGGTGGTGAATCAAGATTAAAATCTTTACATATTATTGGACATTATGAAAATGGGAATTTTGAAACAACCGAACCATTAACAATATCTCTGCCACACGTTGACGGCACTGGTGTATTAAAAATCATAGACGCACAAATGTCGGCAAACTTTTATTTAGTATTACGCGGTACAGCACCAGAACCAGCACCAATTGATTTATCAATCAACACGAATAATGAACGCACATTTTCATTGTCTGAAATTATGCAGAATTTTGATCCATCATATATGCGACAATTCGTAAAAAATCACGATAAGTTTTGATATTAAAAAAGCCGGCAAATGCCGGCTTTTTCTTTAGTTTTTCTTTCTTACCTGGATATGTACTTCACGTAATTGTTGTTCTGTTACTTCACGTGGTGCCCCCAACATAAGATCTTGACCCCGCTGGTTTGTTGGGAACAATACAACTTCACGTAAATTTGTTGTTCCCAATATAATAGAAACCAAACGATCGATACCAAATGCGCATCCGCCGTGCGGTGGCGCACCATATTGGAATGCAGCATACATTCCGCCAAATTTTTCTTTCACAACTTCTGGTCCATACCCCGCAATGGCAAATGCTTTGACCATTGTTTCTGGGTTGTAGTTACGAAGTCCGCCACTGCAAATTTCGGCTCCATTCAAAACCATATCAAATTGGTTTGCTTTGATTTTTAATGGGTCACCGTCTAATTCGCCCTTTGGTAAACTGAATGGATTGTGTCCAAAATCGATAGTTCCAGTTTCTTCGTTTAATTCGTACATTGGAAAATCTTCAATCCAACAGAATTTAAATTCGTGTTGATTAATCAACCCCAAATCTTCGCCCAGTTTTATACGCAATTTTCCAGCTGCTTTGGCTGCATTTTCTGGTGCATCGCATACAAAGAACAATGTTGCATTATCGCCTGCGATTTCGTGCAATTTAGCAATGCGTTCTGAATCCAATTTTTTGGCAACTGGGCCCTTTGGTTCATCAGCAAACACAATATACCCAAGTCCACCCAGACCCAATTCTTTGGTTGCATATTCGCCTAATTTATCAAACCAAGAACGTGGCTTATCAGCGGTATTTGGTGCCGGAATCGCGCGAACGACACTGCCGTTTTCAACAGCATTTGCAAAGATTCCAAATTCAGACCCACGGAAGATTTCACTGACATCGCTGATTAAAATCGGGTTGCGCAAATCTGGTTTATCAGATCCATATTTCAGCATCGCTTCATCAAATGGAATATGCGGAATTTCCGGATCAACAATTGCACCTGGTACAAATGTTTTAATCAATTCGGGCATCAATTCATTACCAACTGCCTGAATGTCTTTCAAATCAACGAACGACATTTCCAAATCAAGTTGATAAAATTCCAGCAATCTGTCCGCACGCAAATCTTCATCACGAAAACATGGTGCAATTTGGAAATAACGGTCAAACCCAGAAATCTGGATTAACTGTTTAAATTGTTGTGGTGCCTGGGGCAATGCATAAAACATACCATGATGATTACGGCTTGGAACAATATAATCGCGCGCACCTTCGGGGCTTGATACTGTTAAAATTGGTGTTTGAAATTCACTAAACCCAAGATCCCACATTTTATCACGCAAAAATTTCATAATACGATTGCGGGTTAAAATGTTGTTATGTAAACTGTCACGACGCAAATCAATATAGCGATATTTTAAACGCAAATCTTCGGCAACACTGTCGTCATCACCAAACACAGGAAACGGCAAAACATCTGCATTTGTTAAAACCCTCCAATCTTGTGCTTGAACCTCTATATGTCCAGTCGGAATTTTGTCGTTTATTTGTTCTGCATCACGCGCGACCACCTTACCTGTAATTTGAATCACAGATTCCGGATGCACTTTTTCCAGCGCTTCATTACCACCATCAAAAACAATCTGGGTAATGCCATAATTATCACGCAAGTCAACAAACAATAATGAACCATGATCGCGTTTACGATGCACCCATCCAGACAGTGTTACTGTTTCACCAACATTTTTTTCGCACAATTCACCGCAAGTGTGTGTTCTGTACTTTGATTTCAAAGACAACATTTTGACCCCTTTTTATTTTTCTTGGGCGCAAAAACTAAAATGGAATTTCGGCACCCACTATTATATTCGCAGGGGCGCAATTTCTTGCGCGGTGCCACCCCGCATTTATTACTTTTACTGGGTTCTGAAACTCTGTGTTTGTCAGACACTTCAACATTTCGCGCCCGAAAATTTGTAACACAAACGCAAAGAGATGATGCATTTGGTGCCCGTTGGGCGACACAAATGTATAAGATACTGCGTATTGTGCAGTTTTTGTGACGGGAATGTATCAGACATACACGACCGGAAACAAAAACAAACAAACGCAAAGTAGATGGTGCATTTGTGGTGCCCTAAGCAAGAATCGGACTTGCGACTCGTCCTTACCAAGGACGTGTTTTACCACTAGACTATTAGGGCAAGTGGATGCATTATAAACCCCACTTTTTGAATAATCAAGTTATTAGTGACGCACAAAATGCCCCAAAAATTCAGTATTACCCGACCCGCCGGCAATTGGCGATTTAATAAGCCCACAACACTTAAATCCATGCTTTTCAAATGCCGCAACAACATTTTCTATAACAGATTTGTGCACATTTTCATCACGAATAACCCCGCGATATTTGGTTGATATTTCTGGGCCACATTCAAATTGCGGCTTTACCAAGCACACAACATCATGTAATTCCGGCAAAGTTGCCAATTTATCCAAGATTTTCGTCACCGAAATAAAAGAAATGTCAATTGTAGCAATATCTATATTTTCAACCAAAGAATCGTCTATATGGCGGAAATCCGTCTGTTCATGCAAATCTATTTTCGGGTTATTGCGCAATGATTTATGCATTTGATCGGTGCCGGTATCCACCGCGACAATATGTGCAACGCCGCGCCTCAACGCAACATCACAAAAACCCCCAGTAGATGAACCAATATCAATCATATTGCGACCAGTCATATCAATATGAAAAGTATTCAGTGCATGTTCTAACTTTAACCCACCACGCGAAACATATGGCATAACCGCCCCCCGCACAGAAACTAAATCTGGGTTTTCAACATCAAAACTGGGTTTAGTCACCGACACATCGCCATAAAACACCGCCCCACCCCGCACAGCGTTTGCCGCCCGGTTGCGCGATTCGAACAACCCCAAATCAACAAGAACAACATCAATTCTCATGATTTGATTTTGCCACACCCCGATATTAAGTCAATTTGATTTTTAATATATGGTTGACAAATTACAAATTCGTGCTATAATAAAAATATAATAACCAAAGGGCAAAACCATGGATAAAAGACAACAATACAAAAAATTAACAAACCACGCAAACATTTGTGGCACTGTCGGTATTATATTGGCACTTGGTGTCGCTGGCAGTGATGATGCACGTGAATTTGCAACCGCTGAAGAACGCGCCCATCTGCATATTCCAAGTCCAGCTGTCACATATACAATGAGTGGTGCAAGTTTTATATCTTTTGCTGCCGCGCTTGCATTAATACGTAAACGCAACCGCTTAGGTAAAGAAAAATAAAAAAAACACCGGCATTTGCCGGTGTTTTTTTTACTAACCACTAACACTTGTCACTAATCACTCTATACAACAATTAACCTTGTTTTTAACCCATTTACCAAGGCGTTTAACCGCCGATGTTTCGTGTTCTTTTTTACCGGCATTTTCCGGTTTTTTTTCATCTTTTTTATCGCCGTCTTTTTTAACCAAAACAGCGTCATAAAATTCTGGAATCTGTTCATGCACCCCACCCAAATCAATCAAGTGCATATTTAAACCCCAAAACAGCGAATACAAATCATATGCCTTTTCAAACATTAATTCAGCGTCTTTTTTATTGCCGGCACCAAGTGCTTTTGTGCCAACCTCCATTAAACGCATTGATGCAGCAAGCAAGTGTTTTGAAATACACCAGACCTCGCCCCCTTCGGCAGACGATTTGTCCACAATGCGCGCCATTAATTCTTTACGCATTTCACGGGTAGTGTTCAGCAAATCATAAAATCCCGGCTTTTGTGTTTTGGCACCACTGAAAAAGAAATGTTCTTCGAGTGATATAAGGTTCATCAACGCAATCGATAAATCCTGGTCAGATGACAAATCAAGCGGATTAACCTTTTTTGCGTTATCCAATTTTTCAATCATTTCTTCCATTGATAATTTTTTCATATCTTTTTCTTTTGCCATGTGTATATCTCTTGCTTATTGTTTCAAGTGATTTTTATTATATTAAAGGGATATGCTAAAATCAATATGTATTTATACCACTGACAAACCACTATTCATAACGCAAACTATCAATCGGGTTTAATTTTGCCGCCTTTCTTGCTGGCATAACCCCAGATGTTAAACCCACAATAAGCGCAACAGTTACCGACAATATAACCGGCCAAATACTAAACGGCACATTATAACCCATAACAAAACGACCAACACCCTGGGACAAACCAACCCCAAGTATAAGACCAGTCATTGAGCCAATAAACGATATCAAAATCGATTCAGACAGAAATTGAATCGTAATACTTGACTCGCGCGCACCAATTGCCTTGCGTATACCAATTTCACGTGTGCGTTCAGTAACCGATACCAACATCATATTCATAATTCCAATTGCACCAACAATTAATGACACCGCCGCAATCGCAACAAGCAACAATTTTAAATAACCACTGACCGTTTCCATGGTTTCCATAACCTGTTTCATATCTGTAATTTGAAAATCATCTGCGGCACCGTCTTGTAATTTATGCCGTTCACGCAACAATGCAGTTAATTGTTCGACAACAATATTATTATCTGCATCTGCATAAAGTTTTACATTTATCGTTCCAACCGAATTTGGAAAACGACTGCCTTGGATACGTTTTTTAAGTGTAGAAAGCGGAACGATAACCATATCGTCTTGGGACATCATACCAGAATCACCCTTGGCTTTTGTTACACCAATAACTGTCAATGGTGTATTTCGGACACGAATAACTTCGCCCACTGGGTTTTCTGGCATTCCAAGTTCTTCGGCTGTATTTGGACCAATAATCGCATATGTAGAAGCATTACGAATAGAGGTCTGCTCAAAAAATGCACCATATTTCATTTCAATATTTTGAACAGTTTCATATCCAGGATATACACCAACCATTGATGTTGACCAGTTTTTATTTCCATATACAACCTGGGCAGAACTGTTTTCAACCGGGCTTACTGCCATCACATCTGGCAAACGAGCAATAGCTTCTGCATCATCAAGCGTTAATGTCATTCGGTTACCAGACCGCACCCCCGCACTTTGTGCTGCGCCAGCACGTATCATTATTGTATTTGTCCCAAGCGATGAGAATTGATCTGTGATTGATTGTTGAACAGTTTCACCAACCGCAACCATAACAACAACCGCCATAACGCCGATAACAATGCCCAACACCGTTAAAAAAGAACGGATTTTATTCCCACTTATAGACAACCAAGATTCCTTGGCTATATCAGCAAATGTCATTTTTTATGTGCCTTTTGTTCTGCGCGCATCAATACAGATTCACTTTTTGGAACCGGGCCGTCATAAACGATGCGACCATCGTATATGTGAATAATTCTGTCGGCATAACTGGCGATATCAAATTCGTGCGTAATCATAATAATAGTTATACCCAAATCTTTGTTTAATTTCTTAAAGAACTTTAAAATTTCATTACCCATCTTACTGTCCAATGCACCGGTTGGTTCGTCCGCAAGAATAATTTTTGGATCACCCGCCAGCGCACGCGCAATAGCAACGCGTTGTTTCATACCACCCGATAACTGTGTCGGAAAATAAGTTTCAAATTTATCAAGACCAACAAATTTTAACATTTCTTTGGCACGTGATATGCGTTCAGACATAGGCAACCCACGATACATCAGCGGCAACATAACATTGTCCAAAATATTGCGCTTTGGTAATAAATTAAAATTTTGAAAAACGAACCCAATATATTCATTACGCACATTTGCCAATTCGTCCGCCGTCATTGTCGTAATGTCACGTCCATATAATTTATATATCCCAGATGTTGCCGCATCCAGCGCACCAATAATATTCATACATGTTGATTTACCAGACCCAGACGGTCCCATAATTGCAACAAATTCCCCTGGTTGAATATCAATATTTATATCAAACAAAACCTGTTGTTCGCCACCGATGGCCAGTGGAAAACTTTTGTTAATTTTATCCAAAGATACAACTGGTATTTGTTTCATCTCTCTCACACACATTTGATATTGGTATATTAATATATATTTTATCAAATTCTATAAAAATATAAAAACTGTTTATATACACAAAAACACTCTAAAAAACAAAAAAATCAAGTAAAACGAATCGATTGCGCATAAAAAATACATTATTTTATTACACAAAACCAAATTTTGTATCAGAAAACGCACAAACAAACACCATCGATTCGCCCTGCAAGGTGCGGAAAACATACTTTTAAAAAAGTAAAGAGAAAAATCATATACTTAGCAAATTTCTTGTATTGAATTTTTTCAAAAAACTCAATATGTTGTGTATGTACGATATGTTTGGCAACTATATGTTGTTAAAACAAGGAAAGGATCATTGTTACAGCAATAACCCTTTCTCGTATGGGATACCAATAATATACCCCGTCGACAAGGTATATTATAACAAAGTCCCAAATCAATCGCAACCACTTTGTTTTAGGTATGGTTGCCAACTTGACAGCCAAAAGGATCAAATATGTCAAGGTGTTGTAGAACATGGGGCTTAGAAGTCCATCATAAACGGGTAAGTGACGGGAATGGTTTAGACAACGCAATGGTTTTATGCCATCAGTGTCATGTCAACACGTCTTCATATGGGGACACCAACCATTCAAGTCCAGAACCTTTTACAGAAACCACAAAAATTCTTGCTTTGGCGCGCGCAGGAAATCGCTGCGAATGTACAAAGGGGGATTGTTGTCTAAAATAAAGGAGTAACAAAATGTCAAGAAACGGCATTCGTACTTCGAAACGTGTGGCACACACAGCATCAAAAGTGTTGTCAAACCCACACTCTTCACGTAGTGCAAAAAGGCTTGCTGGCAGTACGCTTGGCAACCGTGGTAAATAACCACAAAATAAAAAACCGGTCGTTTGACCGGTTTTTTAATCCCAATCTTGCCATTCATAAGTTTTCTTTTTATTTGGTACTTCAGAAACTTTTTTCTTATTTCGTTTTCTGTAAGGATTGTTTTGAATTTTTGATGGAAAACAAAATGCGATTAGCTGCACTATCGTGAACAATCCAAACAAAACTGAGAATATGGTTATATTACTTTTTGCTGCCGCAAGTATCAACAAAACTATGGGAACGATAGCCAAAAAACCTGGCCAACCCAAATCATGCCATCTACGTGCATTCAGGGTTGTTTGCGGAACAATTGGTATTATACCAACTATAAAAGAAAGCACATGATACCTACCTGTATATCCCATGCAAAAAACTTTATCTTCTTGTAAAACCCATTCTTCAAAACAATCAGGGTGCAGACTTTGAAATATCTCTCCTATACCCATAACTATCACGGTAAACAACACACAATAAACAAATGTTGAAACCCAGTACTCGCTTCTTTGAGCCACCCCATAAGGATCGCCTGCTTTTAACCAATAATTACGAATAGAATCTGCAGGATCAATAAATTGTTGTTTTATTTTTGGCAACGGTTTTTCAAGTTTTTTCTGCTTAGT
>CADAHF010000002.1:66806-69328 GCA_902787665.1 uncultured Pseudomonadota bacterium | reverse complement strand
AACCCGGGCGCATGTTTCAGGCCACCTGCTGCAGTCCCTATGGGAGAAAGGACACTATTATGCACAACAGAATGAGCGATACAGGAAATACAGGACAGAAGGATGCACCCGTGGATGCCTCAACCTGGTTGAACCTTTCGCCGGCAGGTGAAAAAAGCATCAGCATCTCCCATATGGCGGACCTGTTCAGCCTGAACGCGGAAACTCTTCGTAAGTATGACTCAAAGAAGATCATTTCCGCGTTCCGGGATGGAAACGAATACAGGAAGTATTCCTCGTGGGAAGTGACCAAGCTGATCTGGGCGAGAGCTCTCCGGGCAGAAGGCTATTCGCTTGACGAGATAGCGCATCATACGGTCGAGAAGGTCTCGGATGAAAGCATCCATATCATTGAAGAAATGCAGAAAAAGATCCTGGCGGAGATCGTTGAGAGGCAGCGGATACTGAAATGGCTGGAGGCGCGGAAGCGTTCCTACCAGGAGCTTGCCGCACGGGGAGATCAGATCACCGTGGAGATTCAGCCGGAGATCTGGTGCTGCTCCTACCTGACGAATGATACGATGGCCGGGAAGAAGGGGAAAGCCTGGAATAATCTGAAGGAATGGATGAAAGCCGAAAGATTATAGAAGATATCGTTTCTGATGTTTTAGATAATATTGATGATACAAAATCTGAAAATGTAGAAAAGAAATCCATTGGTATCTTTATTGGACCTGAGGGTGGTTTTTCGGATGCCGAATTTGCCAAACTTGATGCATCTGGGGCGACTGGAATATCTCTTGGAAAAACAATTTTGCGTGCTGAATTGGCGGCCGCAGTTGCAATATCAAAAATTATACAATGAAAACACGTATCGCAAAGTTTATTGCTGAATCTGGGGTTGCTTCACGCAGGGCGGCCGAAGAATTAATCGTATCTGGTGTGGTAGCCGTAAATGGTGAAAAAATAACAACACCAGTATTCTTTGTTAATAATGGTGATGTTGTTACTGTTAATGGTAAAAATGTGTCGGCAAAAGAAGAAACAAAGTTGTATTCTTTTCATAAACCAATAAACACAATGACAACACGCAGTGATCCACAGGGACGACAAACAATATATGATTTTATACCGAAAGAATTTTCTGGGTTAAAATACATCGGTCGTCTTGATTATAAAACGACAGGATTGCTTTTATTAACCAACGATGGTGAATTGGCGCGCCGCATGACATTGCCATCATCAAAAATTCAGCGCACATATATTGCGACCGTGTATGGCACTTTGTCTAAACTTGATTTGGCGCGTCATGGTATAAGTGTTCATGGTGTCAAATATGCACCAATGGAAATAGAAATTATTGATGATAAGAATTTACGTGTCACTGTGACTGAGGGTAAAAAGAACGAAATTCGCATAGTATTGGCTGCTGTTGGTGCGCCGGTTAAAAAATTACATCGCATATCTTTTGGACCAATTGAACTTAAAAATTTAGCGGTTGGGAAAATGCGCACTGAATCACAGAAAACCGTTGACGAAATAATAAAATCTTTCTAAGATTCAATTATTAGGAAGGGAGATTTATAATGAAAAAACAAACCTCTGCTAAAAAAGAAAAAAAGGTAATAGTCCCCAAAACATCGGCTTTGCATGCGACTACAAAACAAAAGACATATAATCCGTGGTCAATGTCTATATACCTTTATTGGTTTATAATTTTGTTCTTTATTGCTGCGACATTTTATATTTTGGGACGCAGTCACGGTGTGCTTGATCATCGTGCAACACCAAATGATAATGTTGTTATTACCGAAGAAGCGTTGCAATCGGCAAACGATTATTTTGAGGTTGGTAAAACAAAATTGTTAAACGGCGATATTGATGATGCGATTGTTGATTTAACAACAGCAATTGATTCTGGTAATCCAACGGCAGATATGTACATCTTGCGGGGCGAGGCATATATGCAATCTGGAAATTATCGTGGTGCATTGGATGATTTTAATGCGGCAATTGAGATAAATCCAGCAAGTCCTGTGGCATATTATGATCGTGCTATTTTGAACACAAGATTGGAAGATTATGAATCAGCGTTGAACGATGTTAATAATGCGTTGGCTGCGCGTGCAACAAATGATGATGGTTTTGTTCAACTGCGCGATTTATATGCAAAACGTGGCCAATTAAATCTGTGGTTAAAGAATTGGGATGGTGCGATTGCGGACTATACAAATTCGCTTGCCCGTCCAGACGGTATTGTTAACCCATCTGTTTATGCAGAACGTGCCGAAGCATATACTGCGATTGGTGATTATGCATCTGCAATAACCGATTATTCTGCAGCTGTGCGTGTTATCGCGGAACAAATTCAAGGTTTGTCTTCGGGTGCAGAACGCGAACAAATGTCTGCAAATGCGATGTCTTATTTTGAAAAATCTGCGGCATTAAATTTGCAGATTGGAAATATTGACTCCGCACGTGGTGATTTGGAATCGGCATTGACAATAGCAATGGCATTAAACGACAATGACAGTGTTGATCGT
>CADAHF010000002.1:0-66774 GCA_902787665.1 uncultured Pseudomonadota bacterium | reverse complement strand
GATATTCAATACTAATCATTGTGTTAATAAAAAAACACCGGCGTTTGCCGGTGTTTTTTGCTTTAAAAAGTTATACGTAGTCCAGCGGATATAAATGGGTTTGCCGGTACCCAGCCAAGCGACATCCAACCATCAACATTTTCGCTGTATTTATAACGGAAAGACGAAACAACTGTGTGATACATATTGTTATCTATATCTTTATGCCATATGCCAGTATCAGACAACAAATAGGATAATGATACGGTATATTTAAACAAATCATAACTTATACCCGTTCCCAAAATGATACCATCAGAAACCATGACAACAGGGTTTTTATCGTAAATTGCGCGCGCATTAAAAGCAAACATTAAGCTGTTATATTGCAAATTCATAGATGCAGCAAATTGTGCGCGCCAATCTGCCGTTACATTAGGTGAATATGGCGATTGGGAAAAATCATCTGGTCGCGACATAAAAGATGCACCAATGGAATAAGCTGTTTTTGTTTTGCCGTTTGGACGGCGAATTTTTATTGCACCATCGATAACAAAGCTATAATCATCGCCAAGACCAGCCACGGACAGTCCGTATTGAACATTATCAACTGGCACACTAACAATATTCAAACGGGGGGCGCCATCACCAGAATCAAGAGTTGTATCGGCAATAATTGCATCATCTGGTTTGATTTTTTTATAAATCAATGAATTGTCATTTAATCTCAAACCGCCAACATCGGGCAATCCAAGACCTAGTTTTTCTGTAACTGAATCTGTCAGACCAATTTCAATTCGTCCGAATTCTTTGATTTGCCACAATGCGAACAAATCGTTTATATATTCATCTTCATCAACGGTTTGCTGATTCAAAGAATAAACAAAACCCAAACGATGCGTGTCGTCTGCATCGTAGGTTAATTGTCCGCGTATCGACCAATCGCCCAAGAACGAAGAATTTTTTAATGCAAAATCAGGCTCAATCATACCAATGGTGCCATAACCAGACAGACGTGCCGTAACGCCATCTTCGCTATGTTCAATTGGTGCGGCAGCCGCAGATATAACTGTGGACAATACGATTCCAAAAGCAATAAAACTTGTCCGCATAAATTATCCTTGTGTTTCTTTTAATATCGCATCACGCAAACGCGCAAAAGCCCGTTCTTCAATTTGGCGAACGCGTTCACGGGAAATGCCGTATTTTTGTGCCAATGCTTCAAGTGTTAATGCTGGTTCTGTTAATCTGCGTGCCTTTAAAATTTCTCTGTCTCTTTCCGGCAATTCGGCCAGGTGCTTTTTTAATAAATCATACCCCAAACGGCGCATTTCCATATTTTCAACAGTATCCGCGATATTTTCACGATTGTCTGCCATATTAGATAAAATATCTGATGCATCTTCATCATTACGCATCGGTGCATTTAATGAAACATCGCGCGCAGATATTCGCGTTGCCATGCGTTTAACATCGGTTTCTGGTACATCAAGATATTCTGCAACCTGTTTTGTCTGTTCATCAGACATACTGTTATCCATTATACCCAATGCGCGTTTTGCACGGGCCAGGTTAAAGAATACGCGCTTTTGGTTTGCAGATGTTCCAATTTTTACAATTGACCAATTGTCCAAAATTGTTTCATAAATTTCTGCTTTAATCCAAAACATTGCGTATGTGGAAAAACGAAAACCTTTTTCTGGATCAAATTTCTGTAACGCTTGCATTAATCCCATATTGCCACTGGCAATCAATTCGCCCATTGGCACACCATAGTTTTTAAAATCATACGCCACCGACACGACAAGGCGCAAATGGCTTGCCACCAACTTTTCAGCGGCCGTATTATCGTGATTTTTTATCCATTGATTTGCATATTCATATTCTTCTTCGGCGGTTAAAATAGGAATTTTCTGAATTGTTTGGATATATTGTGCCAAACCATTTTCGTCACTGACCCCACGGGCAGCGACAATGCTCGTGTTAGTGGTTGCAGGTAAAGCGTTCTTGATTTGCTTTTTCATAACTTTTATAGTATAGCAATAAAATAAGATTTATCAAGGCACCATTAACGACAGGAGAAAAATCTATGGCAACAATTTTGCAAAGAAATAAAAACCTTAAACCAAAAGAGAAAAAGACGCGTGAAGAATATGCTCAAGACGCCCTTTATCGTGAGGTTTGGGAAGAAGTAAACAACGACAAAACAACCGCGTTTATTAAGAAATATTATCGCCAAATGGTGTCTGCAGCGCTGATTCTTATGATTTTGGTTACTGGTGTTCAAATTGGTGTTCGTGAATATCGTGCGCGTCAAATTGCGCGTGCGGTAAATTATGAAACGGCGCTTGAAAATCTGGACGCAAATGCGCTTGCGGCTATTGGTAAAAACACATCTGGTGCAACCGCTGATTTAGCACTGTTTCAATCATATATTTTGAATAAAGATATTAAAAATTTGGAAGATTTGGCTGAAAATGGTGATACGCGTGATTTTCGTGATTTGGCGCGTTTGCATATAATTGGAATCAAGGGTGACGAAATGTCGGGGGCGGATGTTGAAAAATATCTGTCACCGCTTAATACAAAGTCATCACCTTTTTATTTCACTGCATGTTTGACTGTGGCGCAAAAGTATTTGTCGGAAAATAATCCAGATGCAGCTAAACCTTGGCTTGATAAAATCATTAACGACAAAGATGCTCCTGCATCAATTGTTGGCAGTGCCGAAATGTTAAAGTAAGGTTGCATATATGCGTAAAAGCACTGTTATTTTTGGTTTGATGTGTTTGGTTGTATTAGGTGCCTGTGAAAAACACGACCCGATTTTACCGGGAACGAGAACATCGATTTTTGATACAAGTACGATTAAAACAACCGACGCAAAAATAACCGTCCTGCCCGATAACGCCTTTGAAATGACGGATGTAAATTGTCCGTATACCCAAGATTCGTCTAACACAATTTGGAACGGTGGTCGCAAAATTTTTACTGGGTTTCCAACAACAAACGCGGTTAAACATGATGCAGCCCCGGTATGCAGCGGTAAATTTATCTATGCCGGATTAACAACTGGCGAATTAATAAAGATAAATGCATCAAATCGTCAAATCGTCTGGATTGCTGATATTTACAGGGCAAGCAATATGATGGGTGGCGCATCCGTTTTGGATATTGTTGCACCGATTGTGGTGCGTGATTCGTTTGTATATGTCGGCGGGCTGGGGGACGCATTTTGTAAAATAAACGCAAATAATGGTGCAAAAAAATGGTGTGTAGAGATTGCCGTTGCACAGCCATTTACAATCGCCAACAATGTTATTTATGTTGTCACGACAAATAACAATCTGTACGCATTACGTGATAGTGATGGCGCGGCATATTGGAATGCGACGATCAAAAAACAAACCGCCCCAAAATATGAAAATAAAATTATTACAGTAGCAAAAGAAAAGTTTGATGCGATAACTGGTGAAAAAATAAAGTAAAAAACACCGGCAAATGCCGGTCTTTTATTCATATTTTAAACTATCAATCGGATTAAGTTTTGCGGCTTTGAATGCTGGGACAACACCAGACGCCAATCCCACAACAACCGCAACAGTTAATGACAACAATACCGGCCACAACGAAAACGGCACATGATAATGTAATATAAGACGTCCCACACCCTGGGACAGACCAACACCGATAATCAGTCCCACCATTGAACCAATAAACGATATCAAAACCGATTCTGCCAAAAATTGTATTATAATTTGTCTTTCGCGCGCACCGATTGCCTTGCGTATCCCAATTTCACGCGTGCGTTCTGCGACCGACACCAACATCATATTCATAATTCCAATTGCGCCAACCAATAACGATACTGCCGCAATCGCAATCAGCAACAATTTCATATAACCCGTCACCGTTGTCATTGCTTCCATAATCTGTTTCATATCCATTATCTGAAAATCGTTTTCTTCGTCTTTTTTTAATCGATGTCGCTGACGCAATATAGATGTCAACTGTTCAACAAAAAGCGTGCTGTCTGCATCGGGGTAAAGTTTTATAACAATCATTTGCACTGCATTTGGAAAACGACTGCCCTGGACCCGTTTTTTAAGTGTAGTAATTGGAATCAAAATCATATCGTCCATTGACCCCATTGCCGAATCACCCTTAGCTTTCGTCACACCAATAACCGTCAACGGTATGTTTTGAACACGAATAATTTGCCCAACGGGGTCAGGTGGCATTTCCAATTTATTTACTATTTCTGGCCCCATAACAGCATAAGTTGCTGCATTACGCACATCAAATTGATTAAAAAATGTTCCATATTCAATTTCTACATTTTGAACAGCCGTATATGACGGATAAACACCCATTAATGATGTTGATTGATTTTGATTACCATAAATTACCTGGGCCCCGGTGGTTTGCACGGGACTTACCGCCAACACATCTGGCAATGATGCAATATATTCTGCATCTTGCATTGTTAGTGTCTGCATATTTCCTGTTCGCACACCACCCATACGCGCAACACCCGCACGCACCATAATTGTGTTCGTTCCCAGTGCAGAAAATTGATCAGTAATTTCGTTTTCAACTGTTTCTCCGACGGCAACCATAATCACCACCGCCATAACACCAATAATTATACCCAAAACCGTTAGAAAAGACCGGACTTTGTTTCCACTGATTGAAACCCAAGATTCTTTTAATATATCGCCAAATGTCATGTTCCCCACCAAATTAAGACACAACATTATTAGCATAAAAAATCCCCACTTTCGTGGGGATTGTTATCTTAACGTGGACCACCACCCATACCGCCGGGACGTCCACCCATACCACCACCAGACGGTTTATTGGTTGCGGTTGCACCAATTTTGCCGACAACGATTTTGTCACCATCTTGAATTTCATCTGATATAATTTCTGTTTCAGTGGCGGTGACTAATCCCTTGGAATACGGCACAAAGACAACTTTGCCATCGCGCAAAATAGCCAAATGTGTTGACGGTTTTGCGTCACCCATATCCACACCCAACGAATCAAATGATCGTACCAAGAACGCAGAATTTTGTGCTTTGATAATATCAAATTTTTCTTCAATGACGATCGTAACAAATGCGGTCATGCCAGGCATCAAGCTTAAATCTGAATTATCAACCGATATTACAACAGTATAAACAACCACATTAGATGTTGTTGTTGGTGACAGACGAATTTGGTGAACGCGTCCAGCAAATGTTTTTTGTGGATATGCATCCACAGTAAATGTAACCGGCTGACCTTCTTTAATAACACCAATGTCCGCCTCTGATACCGAAGTTTCAATTTGCATTTTTGTTAAATCTTCGGCAATTTCGAACAGGTCTGGTGTTTGGAAAGATGCTGCAACAGTTTGTCCAACATCAACCTTACGCGAAATTACTGTTCCTTCGACTGGTGAAGATATTGTTGCATATCCAAGATTTGTTTTTGCACGTTCATATTGTGAACGGGTGCGAACAACATCTTGCTCTGATTGTTCATAAGTTGTTTGTGATTGTTCCATTTCTGCGCGTGAAATAAAACCATCATTGTAAAGCGATTTGTTGCGTTCGTATTCGCTTTTTGCATAATTTCGTTTTGATTCCGAACTGGCCAGTGATGCTGCCGACTCATCAACCTGGGCCTGTAATACAGATGGTTCAATGGTCAACAATATATCGCCCTTGTTCACATGTGAATTAAAATCGACATATATGTTATCAATTGTTCCAGATACTTGTGAACCTATGTTAACGGTGTTGACTGGTTGAATTTCGCCGGTTGCGGTTACAACCTGACGTAAATCACCATGAATAATTTGTACCGTTGCAAATTCGCCCTTGTCAGATTTTTTTGCACCGCCCCAAATAAGATTTATGCCAATCAAAACAGCGGCTGCTAACAATATCCACCATTTTTTACGCCATACCCACGACAATGTGCGCCGCAGAAATGATGGACGATTTTGAATAGCTGATTCAACTTTCTTTGTGTTTTTTGCCATTATTCATTTCCCTGTGTTTTATCAAGTTCCGCCTGTATATCACCAATCGCCAGCGCAACCGCCGCGCGTTTGATGTACAAATCATACTTTGCCGCATTGTTTTGTTTTTGGGCGTCTAACAATTCTGATTGTGCTGTTTGCCAGTCAAGCATTGTTGCACGACCAACCTTGTACATACCGCTTGTCATTTTTTCTGTTTCGGTTGCAGACGCAAGAAGTGTTTCTGTTTGTTTCAATACGGTTTGTGCTGTTTTATAATTTTGATAAGCCTTAAACACATCCAACATAGCATCATTTGATGTGCTGCGTTCTTGTTCTTTGGCGCGTTCATAACTTGCACCAGCGGCACGTAAGTTATTTATATTTTTGAAACCAGCAAACAAAGGCATGGAAATGCTTACACCGATAGATCCACCAATTTTTTGTGAATCTGGTGCAAAAACATCACCGACATCGTTTCCACCCCAATTTAATCTTCCAGACAAATTAACCGATGGCAAATTACTTAAAAAACTGGAATTGCGCCGATGCCATGCCGCGTCTTTATTCGCAGTTGCACGCAACAGGTCTGGACGCTTTTCGCGGGCAATATCGATTAATTCATCAATACTTTTCATTTCAGCATCACTGCCAATTTTTGATTCCATATCAGCAATGGTTATTTCTTGGTCAGCTGGAAAAGATAGTTTTGTAAGTAATGTTCCCTTTGCAATTTCACGATTGTTTTTTGCGCGTTCAACCGCCAAATCGCGACTTGCCAATGTTGTTTCTGCCTTTAACACATCGGCACGAGCGACAGACCCAGCCGAAAATTTCTTTTTCGCGGTATCGCGCGCTGTTTTTGCAACAGTTTGTGCAGATAACGCGCTTTTTACATCAGCATCGGCGTTCAATAACTCATAATACGCGCCAATTATGCCATAAACAAAATTTTGAATTGTTTCATCATAATCAAACCCAGCAGCACGATATGTGGCAAGCGTTTCTGCCATATCTGATGTGCGTTTTCCGAAATCAAACAATAAATACGATGCCCCAAGAGACGCACTGTAATTCCAATCCTTCCAATCCTTGTTTTCATAGTTTTTTCCAGCATTGGCACCTAAATCAACCTTTGGCAAATAAGATGAATATGCCCCATTTTTATTGTATTTTTGTGCACGCAGTGCCGCATGAGCAGCCGCGGTTTGGGGATTACGACAAAGACCCAAATCAATAACATCGGATATTGTTAATACAGAATCAGGAACAGATGTTAATTCAGCACAATCATCCGCTGCAAACGCAACGATCGGAAAAAACATCAATAAAACAAGCAGTTTTCTCATTCCCCTCTTCCTGTCCCAAATACTATGGGCTAAGCTTAGCAATTTTTATGTTGAATTACAAATATTTTTTGTCTAGGATTCAAAGGCATTACAAAGGCCAGATGGCAGAGTGGTTATGCAGAGGACTGCAAATCCTTGTATGCCGGTTCGATTCCGACTCTGGCCTCCACTTTTAATATGATTGAAACACTTGTACTCACAGATTTTCGTAATCACACATCATGCAGAATAAAAACGCATGGTCGTGGTAATGTTATCGTTATCGGTCCAAACGGTGCGGGCAAAACGGCTGTTCTGGAAGCTTTGTCTTTACTGTCTGGTGACCGTGGTATGCGTGGTGCACAAATGGTCGATATTGCGCGCTTCGGTGGGAACGGTGGTTTTTCTGTTTTTGCTACATTAAATGACGATTCGGCGGTTTCTGTTGAATTTAATTCTGGGGATACAAATCGTCATGGTCGAATTGATGGTGATGCCGCTTCATTAAGTGAATTGTCTGCGCGGCTACCAATGGTATGGATAACCCCACGCGAAGACAGATTGTTTGTTGATTCTGCCGCAGACAGACGCGCTTTTTTTGACCGTCTTGTATCTGGTTTTGATTCGACACATTCTGGACGCACAGCGCGGTTCACAAAACTGTTAAGTGAACGAGCAGTGGCACTTAAATTGGGGCAAGATATGCGCTGGATAGATGCGCTGGATGATCAAATTGCTGCAACGGCAACCGCAATTGCAGCGGCACGTGTCCAGTATGCTGGTGAATTAAACTATTTTCTGGAAAGTGCCGCTGTGTCTGTATCGGGTATGTTGGAACAAATGTTGATTGATGGTCGCAGCGCTGGTGATACAGAACGTGCATATCGTGAATATCTTGGGTCTGCGCGTGAAATTGTGGCAGACAAAATGATTATTGATGGTGTCCATAAATCTGATTTTGGTGTATTCAATAAAACACTTAATTTGCCAGTACAATTAACAAGCACGGGTCAACAAAAAACAATTCTTTTGGAACTTATATTGGCGCATGCGAAATTGTTGCATGCCCGTACAAACCGCCACCCAATTATTTTACTTGATGAGGCTGTTGCGCATTTAGACAATGATGCCAGACGAAAACTGTTTGAAAAACTTGGCGAAACACAGGCACAGGTTTGGGCAACAGGTATTGACGCAGATGTTTTTGACAATGTTCCAAACGCTGTATTTGTTTCTTGCGCAAATGGGAATGTAAGTAATATACTGGAACCAGGACAGGAATAAAATGGCAAAAATAAATTATCAAGAATTGTTAGATAATGCATTAAAATCGGTGGTCAAAGATGCACTTGTATATGCCCAGGTTAACGGCTTGGGTGATGGAACACATTTTTTTATTACATTCAAGACGCGCGACCCAGGTGTTGTTTTGCCTGATTTCTTGCGTATGCGTTATCCAGACATAATGACGATTGTGTTACAGTATTCGTATAATAACCTTAATGTATCCGACCGTGAATTTGGTGTGCAATTAACATTTGATGGACGGCCATTTTTTATTCGCGTGCCTTTTTCTGCATTGGTTGAATTTAAAGATCCATCAACTGATTTTATGTTATCGTTTCATCATAAAACTGCACCTGCGGCGGCTGATAACGATATGGAATTACCACTGGATGAAAAACCTAATTCTGTGCCAGACGACAAACGTATTGTATCGTTGGACGATTTCAGAAAAAAACGTGGACAATAGCTATGCGTAAAATATTTGTAAATTTGTTATGTGCACTTATACCAAGTCGTAAATTGCGTCACCGTATGCGGATGCGTATGACTTTTGATATTCGTCCGCTTATAAAATTTGCCTTAAAAGATGCGAATATGAAACGTGTCCGTATTGATATATTCCAGGGACACGGTGGTATGAAGAAAGTAATAATAGTCTTGGACAAAAGAAAGGCGTATAAATTCCCACTTGTTCCAGCGCGCTATGATTCGCCAAAAACAGAGAAGATGTTTACAGATGCGTTTCGCGAGATTTCGCCTTTGAAATTACCAAAAATGGAAATTGTTCCGATGAATATGAACGGGGAAACAATAGATGTGCTTAAATACGATTTTATTTCTGGTACACCCATAGGAAGTATTTCAAAGGAAACATTGAATAAATATGGTGACAAGATAGCACGTCAGTTGGCTGAATTTTTATATGCAATTGGTCAAAGTGATCCAAAATCTATTAAACATTTAAAACCGTCTGTTCGTGCAAAACCGGGCTTTATGTATGGATGGGCACATAATGATATTGGTGGTAATTTTCTTGTAGATGAACACACGGGCAAAATAACAGCTGTTATTGATTGGGAAAGTGCAAAATTCTGCGATTGGTCACAGGATGTTTTGGCTGCACACAAATATCTTAAAAATCGTAATGCAGAAGATATAATGGTTAAAACAGTAATAGAATACGAAAAATTATATAATTCACATAAATAAAAATACCGGCATTTGCCGGTGTTTTTATATTTTCATTTTATCACACATTTGTTTCAATATTGGCACATCAACCCCCGCTTTGTTTGCGCGGGCAATAAGGCCGTGCAATGCTGATATTCCTTCGACTGTGCCTTCGGGTGCTTTACCCTGTGCAATCGCCATACCACCAGAAAAATTACGGCTTGTTTCTGATGTCGCAGACAAGAACAAGTCACCAATACCACAAAGCCCAAGAAATGTTCCCGGCTTTGCGCCAGATGCGCACCCTATTTTAACCACTTCGTCCCATGCGCGGGTAAATATCATTGCGCGTTCATTTTCGCCAGATGCAGCAACAGCATTGTATCCACAAATTAATGCCACAGCATTTTTGCCAACCCCGCAATATTCGGCACCGATAATGTCATCGCTGTCATCAAGGTATAATTTATTTAATATTTTATGACCCATATCACGCGAGATTGACATCGCAGCAAGTGTCGAACCTGTTGGAATACCATGTGCAACCTCTGCTGCAAATTGCGGCCCGGACAACACGCCAAAGTCTACACATTCTGGCAAGACATCTGTTAAGATTTCTGACATAAATGCACATGTTTCTGGCTCTGCCCCTTTGGTGCAAATAATGATTGGTTGGTTGTTATAAATATCGCGCGCTTTGCGCATTGTTTCACGGAAAAATGCAGCAGGTGTCACAACAAGCCATGCATCCATATCTTGCATTTCGGACATGTCCGATGAAACATGTAAATTTGCAGGCATTTCAACACCATCAAATATTTTATAAAGACCGTCAAAAGACCACAAAACAACATCATTGCCACCACGCGCAGCAATAATCCCAAGTGCTGTTCCCCATGCACCTGCACCAATTACGCCTACTTTCATTTCAACTTCCTTACCTTGTTTTGAATTTTCGGGACAACAACCAATCCATCATTTGATAAATCAATTGCCCGCATATATGCATCGCGTGCTAAATCGTATTCGCCACTTTGCATGTATAAATCACCCAAACCATCGAACAAAGATGAGCATTCTTTTGATATTTCGCCCACGCGTTCGATTAATTCTAGTGCGGCATTCACCCCTTCCCTTGCTGCAACGACGCGTCCCAACACATCCCATGCAAATACATCGCCGGGGTCGCGTTGAACAAGTGTCATGGCATAATCATACGCATCATCCAGATTACGATTCTGTGCCGCCCAAATTTTTGCCTGTAATGCTAAAATTTCCGGATCAAGTGTTAATACTTCGGATGCGGCATGAATATCAGATTGCGCCCTATCAAAATCGTCAAAAGCAAAATAAACCTGTGCCCTGCTCTTTAATAAAAACGCATGTGAAACATCAGACAAATTATCATTTTTCATTGCATGATTTAACACACGCAAAGCTGCGCGCAAATCGCCATTTGCAATATAATACGCAACCAATTTATTCATTGCAGGCACAAATAATGGGTTTGTACGCAATAAACTTTTTAATTTGCCTATATCGCCACTTGTTTCGCAATCTCGTAAAACAGCAAATAAATAAAACGGACTTTTCGGACTCACTTTATCAAAATACTGATTGTAATTACCGTTATTGCTGAAAAAATATTGACCGACATAATAATTTATAGCGTCGTGATTGGTATTATCTGACATTATAATTTGTGCAAAACGCAACAATAAAATGGACAGGTCTGAATACATCATAACATGTGTATGCGAAACATTTTGAATTAAACTGAACGCAAGCGCGTTTTGTAGTCCGGAAAAAACAGACCAATCTGGAATATCATTGTAATCAAGCATAAACATACCGCCTGGACGTGATGTAAAATCGTCACGCAATGCATCGGCCAGTTCTGTTAAATTATTGTGACGATAAAATGACATTATGTACAAGTAATCGTTTATGTTCATAAAATCAACAGACACAGATGAAAACTCTGCAGAGGCTTTTTCAATATTTCCACTTTCTGCATATATTTGTCCGCGCACAAACGATTTCCATGAATCATTGGTTTGCAGCGAATTGACAAACTTTATTGCTTCTGTTCGATGATTTATCGCAACAGACGATATGATGCGTAACGGTGCAATCAATGCCGAATCGTCATTTTTGTGTCGCGTATATAATTTATCCCAATCGCCCTGCCCGACTAAATATGCATCATATACAAGACGCGCAGGTGTTCCAGATTCCTTGGCTAAATCAGACGCGTTTTCTGGTAATCGTCCGCTTAAGAAATCGGCAATAATTTTGACATTTTTAACCGCCGCTATATTGGTGTCGCTAAGTTTTGCACCATATTCTGCAGCCATATCAAAATCATTGTTGTATATTGCGTGCTGTGCAGCCAGAAAAGCACCATATTCTGTTTCCATAACACCATTATGTTTTGCTGTTTGTGTTATACCAAACAGATTTGCACACACTGCCACCAGTGCACAAAGCAACATAAAACCAATAAATAAAGTTCCTGTTTTTTTCATGAAAGCTATGGTATAATAAACTTTATGAATAATAAAGCCAAATTTAACAGATATGCAGATATTTTGCGTGATTGGTCGAAACGCATAAATCTTGTTGCGCCCAGTACTTTAAATGATATAGAAGTGCGCCATTTTGCCGATTCTGCACAGCTGGCGGATGTTTTACCTAAAAATGTTCATGTCGTTGATATGGGCAGTGGTGCTGGTTTTCCAGGGGTTGTATTGGCTATTTTGGGCTGGCGCGTCACATGTGTTGAATCTATTGGAAAAAAAGCATTGTTTCTTAATACTGTCAAACAAGAATTAGAATTGGATAATCTTGAAATTTATCACGGCCGTCTTGAAGATTTTATCCGGCAAATGCCGGCAAATTCATCTGATTTTGTATTCACTGCACGCGCATTTGCACCATTGATTAAAATTTTGGACTATACCAGAACAAAAAATTGCCGGCTTTTTTTATTAAAAGGCCGGGAAATCGAATCGGAAATTGACACCGCAAAACAAAAATACAATTTCAAACACGAACTTATACCGTCAAAAACCGGTGATGGTTTTATAATTATTATCAAAAAAGACCGGTAATTTCATATGAAATAAGAAATAACTTTTTGTTTTTATTGTGTTTTTGCGCCATAAGTTTTTATTTCATATGAAATAAGCAATAATACATTGTTTTTACATGTTTTTTATAATTTTCTTGACCGTTTGATTGGTTTTAATTATTATTACAACAAAGGTTATAAATAAAATGGTTCAAATTATCGCATTTGCAAATCAAAAAGGTGGTGTTGGAAAAACAACAACCGCGGTAAATATTGGTGCGTCGCTTGCAACAATTGGCCGGCGCGTGTTATTAATTGATCTTGATTCCCAGGGTAATGCAGGCACCGGTCTTGGGTTCGTTCGTACAGCGCACAAACAAAGTGTTTACGGCGTGTTACTGGGGACATCAAAACCATCAGAAAACATACTTACAACCGCAATACCCAATATGCATATAATGCCATCAACAATGCAACTTGCGGATGCTGAGGTTGAATTAATGGATCTTGAACGGCGCGAATATCGTTTGCGTGATGCGTTGACACAAATTGCACAACACTATGACTATATATTGCTTGATTGTCCGCCGGCATTGGGTCTTATAACAATTAATGCACTTGTAGCCGCAAACTATGTAATTATCCCTATGCAGTGCGAATTTTATGCACTTGAAGGAATAACCCATATGGTGAAATCAATTAACGAAATTCACAATCGGTGGAATCCCGAATTGGAAATATTGGGTGTTTTGTTAACTATGTATACCAAGCAATACGGTATGACGCGTGCGGTTGACGAAGATGTGCGTAAAAAATTTGGTGATACAGTATTTAAAACCATTGTGCCACGCAATGTTCGTGTGGCAGAGGCGCCAAGTCACGGTAAACCGGCACTGTTTTATGATTTTAATTCACCTGGTGCCCAGGCATATTTGCGTGTAGCAACCGAAGTTGTTCAAAAGATAGAGCAGGGGGCTTGATATAAAATGGCAAAATTTGGATTGGGTCGTGGACTTGAAGATTTAGAAAAAGAAATTGGAACTGTTCCAGAAATGTCTATATTAACTGGTGCAGAACGCATAGTTGTTCGCAAAATACCACTTAATCAAATTGGCGCAAATCCGGACCAGCCACGTAAGACATTTTCTGATTCTGAATTAAATGATTTGGCGACGTCTATTCGTGAACGTGGTGTAATTCAACCAATTTTGTTGCGTAGTGTCGCTGATCAGCTATATATGTACGAAATTGTCGCTGGGGAACGGCGTTTTCGTGCAAGCAAACTTGCCGGATTAACCGAAATTCCGGCAATAATAAAAACAATATCAAACGAAAACGCGATGGAAATCGCATTGATTGAAAACGTCCAACGCGAAAACCTTAATCCTATTGAAGAGGCCAATGCATATAAAAACCTTATGCAGAAATGTGGTTACGAAATGATCGATGTCGTTCGTTTAATCGGCAAATCAGAAAGCTATATTCGTAATTCAATTCGTCTTACAGAATTACCAGAATCTGTGCAAAGAATGGTTCAAGACGGTGATATTTCTGCATCGCATGCGCGCACTATTGCGGTTGCAGAAAATCCAGAAAAATTAGCAAACGAGATAAAGAATAAAAAACTATCTGTGGAAGAAACAGGTGCGCTTGTTCGTAATTCGAAACGTTCAACAAAAAGTCGCACACATACAATAACAACTATGGATTCTGCCGCATTAAAATCAATGCAAGAGGGTCTTACAAAGGCACTTGGGGCACCTGTTAAAATTGTTGAACGACGGGGTGGGGCAGGTCAGATAGTAATAGCATTTAAATCGCGAATCGAATTGAACGAATTGATAAAAAAATTAATTCAAAAATAAGTAAAAAAACACCGGCAAAAGCCGGTGTTTTTTTACAATTAAATATTATTTAACTGTTGTTGTTGCATTACGATTCCATTTCCATACTTTTTCGCCAGATCCTTGGACCAATGGACGTTCTTTACCGTATGAAATTGTAGAGATACGTTTTGCACTTACACCGTCTTTGACGATGACATTTTTAGCTGCGTTTGCACGACGCGCACCCAATGCCAAGTTGTATTCTGTGGAACCACGTTCGTCGCAATTACCAGCAATCTGGATTTTGACTTTTTCATGGTTTTTCATATACAAAGCTTGACCCAACAGGTTGTCGCGCGCTTCATCAGAAATTTCCGATGAGTTGAACGCAAAGAACACACGCTGATCGTTCAAGTCAGCAGGTTCTGTGATTTTAGAGCCGCCACAAGCCGCCAATAAAGCAGCAACACCGGCCAACATAGCAAAGTTTTTTATTTTCATGAAAATACTCCCTTGAGTTTTTGTTACTCGTGGTATATTTTATAGCAGAATATCTAAAAAAGCAAGGAAAAACACTTAAATGTTGCGTGGTGATTTACAAGATTTGATGTTGTCTGGGGTAAAATGGGAACTAAATGAAAATCCAAATGTCCCGACAAGGTTTGATTCTGTAAAACAAAAAACAGAATCGGCGGTTTTGCGTACCCCGACATCTACAATTGTTCCTCCTATTGCGCCAATACAGAACATTTCTCTATCAACTGTGATATCAATGGCTGCCCGTCCAACCGATATTGATTCGTTGTGTCGAATGATTGGCGAATTTAATCATCCGCTTCGGCGCAGCGTAACAAATGTAGTGTTGCCGGATATTGCACAAAACCCAAATGGTTTAATGATTTTGACAGATATGCCGGGCGCCGAAGATGATGCATCGGGTAAAATACTATCAGGGGTGGCTGGTGAAATGATTAACAAAATGCTAAACGCTATCAATATATCGCGCGATTCAGTGTCGATTGTTCCAATGCTTTTTTGGCGCACACCTGGTGGTCGTACACCAACACGGGAAGAAATTGATTTGGCAAAACCTTTTGTAGAAAGGTTGATTCAAATGATGAATCCAGCTGTTGTTTTAACACTTGGTTCGCTGCCAGCATCGGAATTTGGGCACATTCAGTTGTCCAAAGAACATGGTAAAGTAATTGATACGGATTTTGGTGCAAAATTAATGCCGATTTATCACCCGAACTATTTGGCATTAAAACCATCTGCAAAACGCGATGTTTGGGATGCATTACAAAATATACAAAATTTGTTGAAAATAGTGCAAAAATAATAAATAATCGACTTATAAAAATAAAAGGAGCGTAAAATTAAACCTGTAAACAATCATGATAATCGTCGTGACTTAGGTCCACGTATGAACAACCGAATTTTTGCCAAAACAGTGCAAGTAATAAGCAGCGACGGTAAAAATCTTGGTGTTATGCCAACAGAACAGGCGTTGCAGATCGCATCGAATGATGGTCTTGATTTGGTTGAAATAAATGCCACCAATGTCCCACCAATTGTAAAAATTATGGATTACGGTAAATTCAAATACGACCAAAAGAAACGCGCAAGCGAAGCACGCAAAAACCAGAAATCCATTGAAATGAAAGAAGTGTGGATAAGACCTTTTATTGAGGAAAATGATTTAAACATAAAAATGAAAAAGGTGTTCGAATTTCTGGATAATGGCAACAAGGTTAAAATTGCGGTTATGAAACATGGAAATAAAAAGGTTTTAGCTCGTGCTAAAGATGCTATTCCAGAATTGTTTGCGCGTGTTTTAGAACTTGTGAAAGATAAAGCGACACTGGAAGCAAAATCAAAACCAGACGAACGAACAAAATCAATTATTATTGCACCAGTCAAACAATAATAAAAAACGCCGATTAATTCGGCGTTTTTTATACACATTTTATTAATCAAATGGGTTCTCTGCTTTTTTATATTCGATAATAATTGGCAAGTGTTCCCATTTTAATTCATTTGCAATACCACGACGTAAATAACGCGTATATGATTCTGGAATATCAGATGCCCCACCAACATTTATTGCGATTCGCATTGGATGTGTGCCAACCTGGCGCGCAAATTTTATTTTCATTGGACGTTTCAGACGCGACATTGGTGGTTGGCGTGATTCAACCAATTTTTCAACAATACGATTTAATAAACTTGTTGGTACGGTTGCGCATGATAAATCACATTGTTCATAAATACGACGAAACATATTTTGGACACCGGTTCCCACCTCAGCGGACACCGCTAAAATAAGTGGTTTTATAATTTGATGGAAAGAATTAGTGAATTGATGTTTTAATTTTAACAATTTTTCATCACGCAATTCTGTATCAACCAAATCCCATTTGTTCAGTGCAACACATAAGATTTTACCAGCATCATAAACACGACCAGCAATAGACAACGCCTGATTTTCAATATCACGCGTTGCATCAACCATTAAAATAACAACATCTGCTTTATCAATTGCGTCCAACGATTTTAGTGCAGACAATGTTTCAACATCGTCGGTCACACCAGCTTTACGACGCAAGCCCGCTGTATCCATCAAAACGATATCGCGACCATAAAAGGTTGTTGGAATTTTAACAGTATCACGTGTGATGCCGGGCGCATCTTGAACGATTTGACGCTTTTCACCCAATACACGATTTACAAAAGTTGATTTACCAACATTTGGCTGACCCAAAACGGCTATTTTTATGCGCTGATTGTTGCCAGTATTTGCCGGCGTTTTTTGAACATTTTCGCCGGCGACTTTATCCATAAATTCGTAAATTTCATCAAATCCGCGTTTGTGTTCAGCAGAAATCAATACTGGTTCCCCAAAGCCCAATTTATAAAATTCATTTACATCGGCAAGCCTATTTTTCGATTCGCTTTTGTTAACCAACAGCAACACTGGTGATTTCGTTTTACGATGAACAATGCGTGCCCAGTCGGTATCTTCGGCTGTAACGCCAACACGACCATCGACGACAAATAATACAGCATCAGATTCGCTGATTGCAGTAACCGCCATGTCGGTTGAATCATGTGCAATGCCAGATTTTGCATGTTCCAGACCCGCTGTGTCGGTTATTTCATAATCGCGGTTAAGAACAATTCCCGATAACGTATCACGCGTTACACCTGGGCGGTCATGCACCAATGCATCACGCGTTCCCGTTAAACCATTAAACAATGTCGACTTGCCTGTATTGGGGCGACCCGCTATTACTATTTTCATATCATTTTCTCGTTGCTTTTTTGCAATTATAAAGCAAAAATATAAATAATCAAACAAAGGAAGAGAAATATGAAACAAAAGACCAGCGCACGCAAAAATCATTTTTGGGATATTATTGTAAACCCAAAGCGGTATTTTACGAAGATTGTTGCCGATGGTAATTTGGATGAATCGATGTTCAAGGCGTTTATTTATGGTCTTATTGGTGGGGTTTTGGTGCTTGGAATTCGCTTACTTGGCGGTGCAACAATCACAATTGGTTCGGTGTTTACCGCGATTATAATTATGCCTGTTTTAGCAGTGGCACTATTGTTTGTGTGTGGCGGATTGCTTATGTTGGTTTCCGAAATAACTGGCGGTGAACGTGACTGGGAAATCGCGATTAAGGGATTGGCTTCTATTATGTTCGTGTATCCAACAATACTGGTGCTGAATGCGCTGGCATTTAATTGCACATCACTTTGGATTATCAGTCTGTTGTGTGATGCATATGTGTTATTCTTGTTTTATAATATCAGTGCATATTGTATGCATGGTAAAAAGTCCAATGTAATTATGGTTATTGCTATGCTGGGGTTGTTTATGGCAACGGTATACATGACGAATTATCGCATTGGTTGGTTTATGCTTAAAAATGCCAGTGCAGCGTTGGCTTGTTTGATATAAAAATCATATAAAAACACCATTTAATATTTGCAAACGATTAAATATGCTCTATAATCGCATTCGGCGGGGGCTAAATTGTTCTTTTTTGTGCTTAAGAACAAGAGTGCAAAGATGAATGATTTTTCTCCGTCACAAACCAAAAAATGAATAAACAAAAACAGGAGAATAAAGTATGTTATTTGGTTTATTAAACAAAGACGAAAAGAAACATTTGAACAACCCTGTGGTGGTTGAGGTTCAATATGGCGATGAAACGCTGCGCTTGGAAACTGGTCGTATGGCAAAACAGGCGAACGGTGCAGTTTTGGCAACAATGGGTGGAACAATGGTTTTGGCAACTGTTTGTGCTGAAAAGACAGCTGTCGAAGGACAAGATTTCTTTCCATTAACCGTTGATTATCAAGAAAAATTTGCATCTGCTGGACGTATTCCGGGTTCACGCGACAGACGTGAAGGCAAGGCATCAACAAACGAAACTTTGATTGCGCGTTTGATTGATCGTCCAATTCGTCCGTTGTTCCCAGAAACATTTAAGAACAAGGTTCAAATTATCGCACAAACATTTTCATACGATAAAAAGAATCAGCCGGATATTGTCGCGATGATTGCATCAAGTGCCGCGTTGGCTTTGTCTGGTGTTCCGTTTGCTGGCCCGATTGGCGCGGCACGTGTTGGTTATGCAGATGGCAAATACATCCTTAACCCATCTAAGAAAGCGGTTGAAGATTCCGAAATGGATTTGGTCGTTGCTGCAACCAAAGATGGTGTTTTGATGGTTGAATCTGAAATCGGTGAATTGGACGAAAAAACGACATTGGGTGCTGTGAAATTCGGTTTTGATGCACAACAAACCGTTATTGCTGCAATCAACGAATTGACAGAAAAAGCCGGTAAAGAACGTTGGGCAACACCTGAACACACAGCCGAATATGTTGCAATGGAAAAAGATTTCGAACAATTTGCACCACAAATCGAAGAAGCATTGCAAATCAAAGAAAAATTGACACGTTTGGAAACTTTGGGTGAAATTCATGCAGCGGCCAAGGCGCGTATCCCAGAATTGTTCCCAGAAAGCACAACTGCTACATCAACATTGGAATCATTTGCTGATGAAATTGTTGAAGGTATCACTGCCCGCATTATGCGCAGCAATATCTTGGCCGGCAAACCACGTATTGATGGTCGCGACACCAAGACGGTTCGTCCGATTGAAATTGAATTGGGTGTTTTGCCACGCGCACACGGTTCTGCATTATTTACACGCGGTGAAACACAGGCGTTGGTTTCGTTAACCTTGGGTGGTGATAAAGATGCATTGCCAATCGAAAGTTTGGACGGTACCGAAGAACGCGACTTTATTTTGAACTATAACTTCCCAGGTTATTCAGTTGGTGAAGCCAAGGGTTTGAAATCGCCTGGTCGTCGTGAATTGGGCCATGGTAATTTGGCATGGCGTGCATTGCATCCAATGGTGCCATCACGTGAAAAGTTTGATTATGTTATCCGCGTTGTTTCGGATATTTTGGAATCAAATGGTTCGTCATCAATGGCAACAACATGCGGTGCAACACTTGCTATGATGGATGGTGGTGTTCCATTAACACGTCCAGTTGCAGGTATCGCAATGGGCCTTATCAAAGAAGGCGATGATTATGCGATTTTGACCGATATTTTGGGTGATGAAGACCACCTTGGGGACATGGACTTTAAAGTAACAGGAACCGATCGTGGTATTACAGCATTGCAGATGGATATCAAAATCACATCCATTACATTTGAAATTATGGAACATGCTTTGGCACAGGCAAAAGATGGCCGTATGCACATCTTGGGCAAGATTGAAAAAGCAATCAAGGCCCCACGCAAAACGGTTTCTGAATTTGCGCCACAAGCATATACCATGAAAATCAATCCAGACAAAGTTCGTGATGTGATTGGCAAAGGTGGTGCTGTTATCCAGGCATTAACCCGTGATACAAACACAACAATTGATTTGTCCGATGATGGCACAATCAAGATTATGGCAACATCCAAAGAAGATGCTGATGCCGCTATTGCGCGCATCAAAGACATCGTTGCCGAACCAGAAGTTGGCGAAATCTATGAAGGTGTTGTGTCTGGGATAAAAGACTTTGGTCTGTTTGTAAAAATCTTGAACGGTTTTGAATCGATGGTTCACATTTCTGAAATTACTGGTGAACGCATTGCAAAAATCGAAGACACCAAAATCAAGGAAGGCGACAAAGTATTTGTTCGTTACCTTGGGGCAGACAAACGTGGTAAAACCCGTATGTCTATGGTTGGAATCGATCAAAAGACCGGTAAAGAAGTCAAATAGTAAAGCAACAAAAATGTGCCTCGGTCTGAGGCACATTTAAACTTAACCAACCAAGGACAAACAATGGAAGATCGTATTAATTGGTCAGATCAAGATTGGGCAAAATATTTAAATTGTTCAGTTGAGAAAATTCCAGAATACAGAAAGGCATTGTCCGCGAATATTGTTATGGAAGTACACTTTTGTAATGCAAACGAACGATACGAATTCCGAATATTCAAAAAAGTCATCGGGCCAAAAGGAAGAAAAATAAAATCACCGGTGTTGTTTGATTATGAGCACGCTTATCATGACAAGGCACAGGTTGTTCGTTGTGCAAACGAAATGATTTCATCATTGGAACTGAAAGATGAGGTGGCAAAAAAATTTAATGTTCCAGCAAAGTCAGTTCAAATGATGTTAATTCGTGAGAGATAAAGGATTGTAAAATGGAAATGCAAGATTTGATGCAACAGGCACAACAGTTACAGTCGCGTGTTGCTGAGGCCCAGGAAAAATTGGCAAATACAACTGTGCGCGGAATTGCTGATAATGGTGCATGCATTGTTGAAATGACTGGTAAATACGACTTGGTTTCATTAAAATTGCGTGAAGATATATCTGGGCGCGTTGCTGATGAAATATCGCAAATTGTTTTGGCTGCGTTGCGTGATGCAAAATCAAAAGCAGATGAAGTTATAGACAATGTGATGAGTGATGCAACCGCCGATATGCCGATATAGGTTGTGGGTTTTAGGTTGTAAGCTGTTGGTAAATGGGAGATAAAAATGGAAGAAAACAAATTGTCTTTTGAAGAAGCATATAAACAATTAACCGAATTGGTAAAAAAAATGGAATCTGGCGAAATGCCATTGGCCGATTCTGTTGCCGCATATGAACAGGGAATCAAACTGAAAGCATATTGTGAACAAATGCTTAAAGAAGCAGAATTGAAAATCGAAACACTGAAAGTATCATCCCAACAATAATGGTTTTATCGTGGTCGAAAAAAACAAACTTACACCAGTAATGCAACAATATGTGGATATGAAAGCGGAAAATCCAGATGCATTACTTATGTTTCGACTTGGTGATTTTTATGAATCTTTTTTTGACGATGCAAAGGTAATTAGCGAAAATCTTGGTCTTGTTTTGACATCGCGTGGTTCAGACGGTGATGGTGAACACATTCCAATGTGTGGTATTCCGTGGCATGCTGCAGATAATTATTTTGGGCGCTTGGTGCGTGCCGGTTATAAACTTGCGTTGGTTGAACAAATGGAAACACCAGCCCAGGCCAAAGAACGTGGCCATAAATATATTGACCGTCGTGTTATTCGTGTTTTAACACCAGGCACTTTGACCGATGAAAACTTATTAAATCCGAAAAGTTCTAATTTTTTGGTTGCCGTATCGCCAAATCAAAACGGTGAATTTGATATTGCTGGTTGTGATATTTCAACTGGTGAATTTTTTATTGGCAAATCAGCCGATTTAATTGATGATATGGTTCGCGTTGCACCTGCGGAAATAATATATCCGTATATGGTGGCTGAAAACGAAACGATATTGCACATACGCGATATTTTCAAAACAACCCCAGTATATGAAAAAATGTATGTGCGTTCAGACATTGGTTTGATTGTTTCGCGTGTGTTTGGTGGCGCGATTGATTCAACTGTTGCGACCAAGGGTGGCGATGCGATTTCTTTGTTGGCCGGGTATTTGTTTAATACACAACGCGGTGCAGAAATAACATTTCGTGCGCCACATGAATTTAATTCTGGTCGCCAGTTGTTAATAGATTCGGCGACATGGAAAAGTTTGGAAATTGATTCATCAATAAACGATGGTGGAATATGTTTGCTGGATGTAATTGATAAAACCAAAACCGCCGCTGGCGCGCGTAAATTACGCGGATATTTGCGTTCGCTGTCCGCCGATATAAATGTAATTCATGCACGCCAAGAACACATTTCACATATGACGATGAACCCAAATGTTATGGGCATTGTTTCAACAATATTGGAATCTGTGCCGGATGTTGGACGTTCACTCTCGCGTTTGTTGTCTGGACGCGGCACACCACGCGATATGAAACACATCTGTGATTTTTTAACAGAATTACCAAATGCAAAGATGTTATCAACGCGTCTTGATGCTGGTCTTGCTGCACAATTTAGCGAAATAGATACCCATGACGATTTGGCACTTGAATTGCGTTCTGCAATGGCAGACGAATTACCAACATTTTTCCGCGATGGTGGTGTTATTCGTGATGGGTTTAATATTGCACTTGATAATATGCGTGGTCTTTCCCACGGGGCAAAAGAAACGATAGCGGGACTTCAGGCAAAATATGCGGCACAAACCGGCATACATACATTAAAGATAAAATATAATAATATCCTTGGGTATTTTATTGAGGTTCCATCCGCACGCGCAGATGCCATGATGGCGAATGATTCTGGATTCATACATCGTCAAACAATGGCTGGAAATGTTCGTTTTACAACCGAACAACTTATAAATCTTGATAACGATGTTCGTAATGCCGCTGAAAAAGCCGCTGGGATTGAAGATGAAATCGTTCAAGATTTAATTAACAAAATTCGCGAAGTGTCGAAAAGTATTTTATCCACTGCGGACACACTGGCCGATTTAGATGTATGGTATTCGCTGGCAAAATGTGCCAATGAATATAGTTGGGTTTGTCCAATAATAACAAACGATAATGCATTTGATATTGTTGGTGGGCGGCATCCTGTTATTGAATATGCGTTGCGCAAAACAGGTGACGCGTTTGTGAAAAACGATTGTAATTTAGATGTAAAACCAATCGCATTGTTGACCGGTCCAAATATGGCTGGTAAATCAACATATCTGCGTCAGAATGCGTTGATTGTTGTGTTAGCGCACTTGGGTTCGTTTGTTCCTGCAACACGCGCCACAATTGGAATTTGTGATCAATTATTCAGTCGTGTTGGTGCATCTGACAATCTGGCGGCGGGACAATCAACATTTATGGTCGAAATGGCGGAAACAGCAAATATTTTACGCCGCGCAACAAAACAATCATTTATTATATTTGATGAAATAGGGCGGGGAACGGCTACATACGACGGTATGGCGATTGCCCAGGCGGTTTTGGAATATATAAACGCTATGCAGGTGCGAACATTATTTGCGACCCATTACCATGAATTAACAACATTGGTTGGCGATGGCGACGATAACCTACAAAATGTTGCATGTTTAACAATAGATGTTCGTGAACATAATAATGAAATTATATTCATGCATAAAATTGTATCAGGGGTCGCAAATCGTTCATATGGAATCCATGTGGCAAAAATGGCGGGTATGCCAGAATCTGTGGTTAAACGTGCGGACGAAGTTTTGGGCGAATTAGAATCACGCACATCTGTTGCGACAAACTCTGTAACCACAGAAGAAAAGACTCCCAAAAAACAAAATCGCGTATGTTCGCCAAACGCAAGCACAACACAACTTGATCTTTTTGGATAATAAATATGGACGGCTGGATAATTCTTGATAAAGACAGTGGCGTTTTCTCGCGCACGGCGGGGATGCGTGTTGCACGCATATTTGGACGCAAGAAATTTGGACATATCGGCACTCTGGATCCAATGGCATCTGGTGTATTACCAATCGCGATTGGCGATGCCACAAAAATGATTCCTTTTGTTGAAGAATTAAATCCGCAAATAAAAGAATATATGTTCGGTGTTCGTTTTGGCGTGGAAACAGATACACTTGATATTACCGGACATACGATTACAACAAATAATTTGATTCCGACAGAAGCAGAAATAAAAAATGTCTTGCCGTCTTTTATCGGGGAACAAATGCAAACCCCGCCCGCATATTCGGCGGTACATGTTAATGGTGTGCGTGCATATCAAATGGCAAGAAACGGTGAAAATATTGAAATTCCGCCACGCAAGATTCATATTTATGAATTGGAATATACTGGCAAAAATGGTGATTCGTTTGAATTCAGGGTTAAATGCAGCCGTGGCACATATGTTCGCAGCATTGTACGTGATATTGCAGAAAAATTGGGGGCTGTGGCGGTTGCCACAATGATTTGCCGGACACAATCTGGTAACTTTGACATAAAAAACGCTGTAAAACTTGATTTTCTTGAAAATCTGGTTAATAATAGCGCGGACATCGATAAATACTTGGTGCCAATGGATTCAGGACTGGGGGACATTCCGGTTCTGTATCTGAATGATAAAGATACCGAACTGTATGTTCATGGTGGATTTATCAATGTGACGCACGATGACGGTTTGACGCGTGTTTATAACGGTGATAAATTTATTGGCGTTGGCACGATATCAAATGGCATTTTGCGACCGAAACGAACAATTTAAAACAAAAAGGAAAATAAATGTCCGTTACAAAAGAAAAAAAAGCAGAATTGGTTGCTGCATATAAGACAACTGATAAAGACAATGGTGGCAGTGCCGCATCCCAGGTTGCTGTTTTAACAGAACGCATTCGCAACTTGACCGAACACATGAAGGCAAATCACAAAGACGAACATTCAAAACGTGGTTTGTTGTTGATGGTTAATCGTCGTAAAAAATTGTTGGCTTATATTAAAAAGAACAACGTTTCTGAATACGAAGAACTGATCAAAAAATTAGGTCTGCGTAAATAATAAAAAACCCACCAATTTGGTGGGTTTTTACTAACAGCTAACACTATCTGCTATAACTCTGTTTTTACTTCTTGGACTTCGTAACATTCGACACGGTCGCCTTCTTTTAAATCGTTATACTTTTCAAAACTCATACCGAATTCGACGCCACCAGATACTTCTTTGACTTCATTCTTTTCACGGCGCAGTTGTCCAATTTTACCATCATAAATAACAACATTGTCACGCAGTAATCGCACGAATGCATCTTTCTTTACCGTTCCTTCGGACATACGACAACCGGCAACTTTAATTCCCTTACCCACTGTAAACAAGGCGATAACATCAGCGTAACCGATAAAGTTTTCGCGTTTTTCGGGTGCCAGTTTACCAGATAAGATGTCTTTGATTTCGTCTGTAATACGGTATACAACGCTGTGATAACGAATGTCAACACCTGCGCTGCGTGCCATGTCACGAACACCCGCATCGGCACGAACATTAAATGCAATTATGACAGCATTTGATGCCGCGGCCAATCTGATGTCTCCTTCTGTAATTTGACCAACGCCAGATGACAAGATTTCAACACCGGCTTTATCGGTATTAATATCTTTTAACATATCGACAATGGCTTCAACACTGCCCTGAACATCGGCGCGCAAAACAATTGGTAACATAAGTTTTTTGTCGTTATCGCGTTTTGCAAACAGTTCTTGCAGTGATGTGCGTTTAACAGCATTTGCTTTGTCGCGTGCTTGTTGTGTACGATATGCGGCAACTTCCCTGGTTTGTGCTTCTGTTTCCATAACGTGTAATTCATCGCCAGCAGAAGGCACCGCATCAAGACCCAAAACAATAATTGGTTGTCCCGGACGTGCAGATTTGACGCGTTCGCCAGTTGAATTGATTAAACCACGAACACGACCAAATGTTTCGCCAACAACGAATACATCGCCAATCTTTAATGTTCCCTGGCGAACCAATACGGTTGCGACAGCGCCCAGACCGCGTTCCATTTTTGCTTCAACCACGTGGGCAACAGCCGGCATTTCGGGGTCTGCTTTTAACTCCATTAAATCTGCTTGCAACAAAATTGCTTCTTCCAATTTATCAAGACCGATTTTATTTTTGGCAGACACTTCAACGCATTGAACATCGCCACCCATATCTTCGACCTGGACTTCTTGTTGCAACAAATCTGTTTTTACGCGTTGAGGGTTTGCCTCAGGTAAATCGATTTTGTTTATTGCAACGATAAACGGAACATTTGCTGCACGGATGTGATTAATTGCCTCAATCGTTTGGGGCATAATAGAATCATTTGCAGCAACAACCAAAATAACAATATCTGCCATTTGGGCACCACGTGCACGCATGGCGGTAAATGTTTCGTGACCCGGCGTATCAAGGAAAGTTATCATTTGTCCAGATTTCGATTTAACCTCATATGCGGAAACGTGTTGTGTAATACCGCCCGCTTCGCCCGCTGCAACATTTGCATTACGAAATGCGTCCAAAAGCGATGTTTTCCCGTGATCAACATGTCCAACAACCGTAACAACAGGTGGACGAGATTGTAATTTATTTGGATCTGGTTGTCTTTCCAACTGGTCAGCATACGGTTTAACAACAACGCGTTTAACGGTTGCACCAAATTCACCAGCAATTAATTCAGCTGTATCTGCATCAATTGATTGATTGACAGATGCCATCATACCCATTTCCATCAATTTCTTGATAACATTACCAACCTTTTCAGCCATTGCCGCCGCTAAATCTTTGACAGTGATTGTTTCACCAAGTGTTACTTCGTGTGCAACCTTTTGTGGTGCATTGAATATAGCACGTGCTTTTTCACGGAATCTTTTTAATGATGCTTCGGAACGACGGCGATTTGCACCACGAATACCGATTTCATCATCATCGTCATCACCACCAATAACAATATCGTGAATTGAAATTTTGCCAGCTTTTTTGAAATCTTTTTTAAAGTTTGTTTTTTGTGGACGATCTTCATCAATCTCACGCGTGTTATGATTTCGTGAACCATTTGGATTTTGCGACTGTTTCTTGGAACTTTGGTTAAGTGTTTTTTCATCAACGTCGGGCGCGTCATTGTTTGCATTTTCGCGCGCAGCAAGTTGAGATTTCACCTGTTCGTATTCATCGGCTTCACGTGCAATTTCAGCTTCACGCGCAACACGAGCTGCTTCTTCGGCGGCCTCGCGCGCTTTGCGTTCTTCCTCGCGCGCACGTGCTGCCTCTAATACAGCGCGCAATTTTTCATCGGCTGCATTATGAGTCTGTTGTGGTGTTGTTGGTTCTTCGCGTAATTCTTTGCTGCCAGGGGCAACAATACGGCGACGGCGTTCAACAAAAACAGAATCACCCTTTTTGCTGTGCACTGCGTCCAATGTTACAGATTTTCCAAGTGTCAGTGTTGCCATTAAATACTCCGTATTTTAATGTGTTACTGTATATCTTATTCCTCGTCCTGGGTTATACCATATGCGATTTCGCGTGCCTTCATAATTACACGACCGGCCAAGCGTTCACTCATTGTGTCTTCGCCCAAGATTTCAACCAATTCATCAGATGATAAGTCAGCCAAATCCGCAACAGATTTAATGCCGTTTTCACCCAATTTCATGATAACAGGACGTTTGATAAAGTCGAATTTTAACAGGTCATCAGACATTCCTAATTTATGTCCGTTATCAATGTAATCTTGTTCCTGTTTTGCCAGGTAATCTTTGGCGCGTTTTTGCAATTCCGCAGCAAGTTCGGCATTGAACCCTTCGATAGATTCAAGTTCGGATGCATCTACAAATGCAACTTCTTCGACTGTACGGAAGCCTTCTGTAATAAGCAGGTGTGCAATCATTTCATCAACATCCAATGCGGCGATGAACAATTCTGTCTTTTCTTTGAATTCGCGTGTGCGACGTTCTTGTTCTTCGGCTTCGTTCATAACATCGATGTTCCAACCAGTTAATTGTGACGCAAGACGCACATTTTGACCGCGACGACCAATTGCCAAAGATTGTTGATCTTCGTTCACAACAACCGCGGCAGTATGTGTATCTTCGTCAACGATGATTTTTGCGACCTTAGCTGGTTGCATTGCATTCACGATAAATACAGCAGGGTCTTCGGAATACAAAATAACATCAATCTTTTCGCCATGACATTCATTGATAACTGGTTGAATACGTGTTCCCTTAATACCAACGGTCATACCAACGGCATCAATGGACGGGTCAGATGTTTCTACAGCAATCTTTGCATGTGAACCAGGTGCGCGTGACACAGATTTAATCTTAATCAAACCTTCGTAAATTTCAGGAACTTCCTGGACAAACAGTTTTTCCATAAACAATGGATGAGTTCTGGTTAAAAAGATTTGTGGACCAGAATTAGAACGTGCAACATCCATAATCAATGCACGAACACGGTCACCAACTGCTAAACGTTCGCCCGGGATAAGTTCTGTTCCTTTAATATAACCTTCGGCCTTGCCATTAATATCAACAAACACATTACCAAATTCGATACGTTTTACAACGCCAGATACGATGTCACCAATGTTGTCTTTGAATTCTTCGAATTGACGGCCCTTTTCGGCATCACGCACGCGGGCAGTCATAATTTGTTTTGCCGTTTGAAAAGCCATACGACCAAATTCCGGTTCTGGTAATTGGTCTTCGACTACATCGCCCACAGATGGGTTTTTAGCATATTTTTTTGCCTGGTCAGGTGTTAACATCGTGCTTGGGTTATATTCTTCGCCGGCGCTTTCTGGGGATTCAATAACATCAAACAGACGTTTAACATGAATTGCGCCATTTTTGCGATCAATATCAGCAACAATATTAAATTCTTCGCCGTATTTGTGTTTGGCGATTTTTGCAATAGCCGCCTCAAGTGATTCAATAACAATTTCACGGTCGATTTGTTTTTCCTGGGCCAATGAATCAATGGCTAATAACAAATCCTGTCTGGGCATAGATTCAAAAGACATATCGTATCTCCTTATATATTCGTCTTTTATTGAAAGAGCGGGGTTCTTCAACCCCGCCCCTAAAACTTTTATTTTAAGAACAAGCGTTATTATAATGGCGAAATATCAAAATGCAAGAAAAAACTGATATCATTGACACCAATGCTTTTGGGTTTTATACTTAGTGTCATGACAATAATAAGCAGGTATTTTTCGCGCCAGTTGATAATGGTGTTTTTTATGTTGCTGGCGGTTTTGACGGGCTTGGCATGGATGGTTCAAATAATGTCCATGATGAAATTCCTGTTAAATTATGGTGTAAATGTGGGAAGTTTTATGGTCTTGACATCGCTTATGATACCGTTCATTGTATCTATCATTATTCCGTTTGTGACTTTTATTGCGATTGTTTTTGTATATAACAAGCTTATTGCCGACAGCGAAGTTAGCGTTATGGCGGCTTCTGGCCTGTCACCTGCTCAGATTGCGCGCCCCGCATTATGTTTGGCTGCAATATTAACAGCATTACATTTAGCGCTGAATATATTTATTGTGCCGGCATCACAAACAGAATTTTATAATATGCAATGGAATTTGCGTTATGGTCTGGCACATCTTAAATTGAAAGAGTCCGCGTTTACCGTATTGTCGCCTGGTTTGGTTGTTTATGTGGACAAGGTTTCTGGATATGATTTGTCGCATGTTATGTTGTCTGATATGCGTGATAATCGTTCGCAGCGGACAATTTTTGCAGAAAAGGGAAAACTGGTTGCGACATTGCGCGGATTGTCGATTGTTATGTCAAACGGTTCTATCCAGGGGAACGGTGATATGACGGTGTCCGGGACATTTGATACATTTGATATGGATTTAAATGTTGCAGAAAAATCGTCAAGTTCATCATATCGCGTACGCAGTGTTCCAACACAAATGCTTATGCAGGATGTATTTGATTCACCAACAGCAAAACGGCATAGAGCGGTGTTAACAGAATTGGCAACACGTCTTTTAGATCCATTGATGAATCTTATTTTGGCGGCATTGTGTTTAACGATATTGTTACGTTCTTCGTTATTACGTCGGCGGACAAGTTTTGCGCCAGCGATATCTGTTGTGGCGATGGCGGTGGTTATGGCGGCATTTATGTCTGCAACAAATATGATGAAAAGTATTACCGACTTTGTTGTGTTGTTTGTTGTGCAGATAATTGTCTTAGGAATTATACTTGGGTTATTATATAAAAAATAAATGAAAAAATTATTCGCATTTTTGATGTTGTTTGCCCCAATGCCCCTGTTTGCCATAGGGGTTAATGCGAACGAACCAAAAACGATTAAGTCTGAAAAAATAGAATATGATGTTAAAAGCGGGGCTGTTAAAACATCGGGCAAGACAGAAATTACAAACGCCAGTGGTCAACGTATGACGCTTACCGATTCATATATGTCTAAAAATGGCGACAATATGTCGGGCAAAGACGTGCAAATATGGCTTGGTCAGCATGTGTATATTAAATCGGATAATATAACACACAATGGTCCCGACACAATTGCAAAAAATGCTGAATTTACGGCGTGCGATGGGTGTGATACTTTTGGTAATGCGTGGGCAATATGGGCATCAAAAATAACCCACAATATGGATGAACGTATGTTAAGTTTTTACAATATGGTTTTCAAAACATACGATTTGCCGGTGTTGTGGTTACCATATTATACGATGCCGGACCCTGGGGTTAAGCATAAAAGCGGATTCTTGATGGCAAGTTTTGGTTCAACAAATAAAATGGGAACCCAGATAAATATTCCAGTATATGTTAATTTTTCTGATTATCATGATGCAACAGTGACTTTTTCGTATTTGACCAAAGAAAACCCATTGTTTCAACTGGAGCATCGGTTAAATTTGTCGCATGCGGAATTTAGAACACGCGGGTCGTTTACTCATAATAAAGAAGGCGATAATCGTTGGCACATATTTAATAATGACAAGGTTGATTTGGGCGAACATGCCCGTGCTTCAGTTTACATTGCGCGAACATCTGATAAAACATATTTGCAGAAATATGGTTTTTTCAACAGTGAACCGTATTTGGATTCTGGTGTAAAATTAGAGCTGTTTGAAAGTTCTGGTTACATCGTTGCAGATACTCATGACTTCCAAGAACTGCGTGAAGGTAATTGGGTACAGGCAAGATTGGGTGGAAACATATTGCCAAATATTCGCGGTGTTTACCAAACAAAGCCGTTCTTTAAGGAAACTTATGCGACATTTGGAACAGATGTTTTGGGCATCGTTGGCGATGGGACAATGGCACAACGTATGGTTGGTGATGCACGAATAACAAGCCCGTGGACATTGTGGGGTGGAAACAGATTTACTGTATCACTTGATGCGCGGTATGATGTGTATAATTTTGATAATACAATTATGATTGATCACAGCGAATTTTCAGGATTAAAAACAAGATTCCTGCCCAGTGGTTATGTTGAATGGGGGTTGCCACTTGTGCGTCCAGCGAAATCTTGGTCGCAAACATTGGAACCGCGGGCGCGATTAACGATGCGACGTCGTGTCGATGATGAGCAATTTGCCGAAAATAATGATTCTGTGGGTGCATTTTTATCAGATACGGTACTGTTTTCTGATAACCGTTTTTCTGGATATGATTTGTGGGAAAATGGGACTTTTGCGGACTATGGGTTGCGCTGGGCTGCGTTTAATCCAGATGGACGCCAAGTGGAAGTATTTTTGGGTGAATCGTACGATTTTTCTGAAAAAGTGACCGATCCAAACAGTGGTTTTCATACTGGGCGTTCTGACTATGTTGGGCGTATTGGATTTAGCAATTCAAGATGGCTTACATTGTCTGAACGATTTCGTTTCGATAGGGATTCGTTTGATTTACGACATTCAGAAACATCTGCGCGTATAGGTCGTGGACAGACATATTTGTCTTTGGGACATATATGGGCGCAACAGTTATCAAATATTGGATCGCGTGAAAATAATACAAACGAATCAACTGTTGGTGCGGGGCTGCGTTTGTCTGGTCGTTGGTCATTACAAGTAAATGGTATTTATAATTGGACCGAAGATAATTTCTTGAAACATAATGCAACATTGTTCTATAACCATCCGTGTTATTATTTTTCCATTGGGTATCAACGTGATAATGCCGTGCGTCGTGATTACAGTGGCAACACAACTTTTCAGTTCCGTTTTGGTATAAGTATCGACGGGCAACATTATTAAAGAAAGGAATAAATAATATGAAGTGTTTTAATTTTGCTGTTTTGTTTATGATGATGTTATCGCATGCTTTTGGGGCAAGTGTTGTTGCTTCTGTAAATGGGTCGCCGATTACAGATTCCGATATTACTGCACGAACAAAACTTATGGCGCGTCAGGGCGATGTGTCCACAGATAATCGTCGCAAAGCGTTGCAGAATATTATTGATGATTCTGTGAAATTAAATTATGCATCTAACTTTGGTGTTAAACCAAATGAAGACGATGTGACAGGTGAATTAAAACGAATCAATATGAATGATTTAACCGGTCTTGAACGGGAAATGGCATTGTCTGCGATACGCGCAAATATTGCATGGCAAATTGTTGTTGCGCGAACTATTTTGCCAACTGTTGATGTCAGCAAAGATGATATTACCGAAATGAAAAATGATTTATCGCGTGAACAGGGTTTGCCAATAGAAATGACAATTGTGCGTTTAATTGATATTCCAAATGATGTTGCAGAAAAATTAACCAAACCCAAAAATTGTGATGATGCAGTTAAGATGGCTGAAGACCTTGGTGGTGCACCACAAAAATTCACCGCGGTTCAATACGAATTGTCGCGTGATATTCGTGATCGTGTGGTTGGTTTGCCAAATATGACCTGGTCACCAGTCAAAGACGGTTCTGTATTGTTGGTATGCAATACGAAAAAGACATCTGAATATGGAAAATTGGATGATGTTATTAAGCAAAATGCGATGTATAAACAAGCAATGTTTATTGCCGATCAACAGTTAAAACAATTACGGCGCAAGGCGGTAGTTGTTATAAATGATGACAGATATAAATTATGAAACCAGTATTATTTGATTTTACAGATAATGAACTTGAAAAGTTTGTGGTTGATATAGGGCAACCGCGTTTTCGTGCAAAACAAATTCGTGATTGGTTAAACCGTGGCGCCCCCGATTTTGAATCAATGAAAAATTTGCCCGAAAAATTGCGCAAACAACTTGATGGTGTTGCGCAAACTTTGCCAGTACGGGTCACAACAAAACTAGAATCAAGCGATGGTCAAACAACCAAGTTTTTGTTGGAATTACAAGATTGTGAACAAATTGAATGTGTGTTAATGCGCACCAGTTACGGTAATAGTGTGTGTGTTAGTTCCCAGGCCGGATGTGCAATGGGGTGTAAATTTTGTGCAAGTACATTGTTGGGGCTTAAACGCAATTTAACTGTAAACGAAATGTTTGCGCAAATTTTGATTGCACAGTGGACCTTGCGTAATTCTATGGCTGAAAAATCTATTCGTGCAAATGGCGATGCAAATAATAACGATGTTTCGCATATTGTAATTATGGGAACTGGTGAACCATTACAAAATACCGAAAATGTAATCGGTTTTATTGAACGTGCAAATAATGATATGGGTATTGGTTGGCGGCGTATTACCGTTTCAACTTGCGGTATTGTGCCGGGTATTAAACGATTGATAGAATGGGGACGTCCAATCAATTTGGCAATATCACTGCATGCACCAACGGATGAACTGCGCAGCCAGATTATGCCGATAAATAATAAGTATAAATTAGAAGAAGTTTTAGCAGCAGCGGACGAATTTACAAACCTGCATAATCGTCAGTTAATGATTGAATATATATTACTGGGCAAAAAAGACGAAAACGGGGAAAACGTGCTTTATAACGCGACACCGGAATATGCTGAAAAACTATCAAAGTTGTTGCATGGAAAAAACTGTATGGTAAACTTAATTCCATGGAATACGGTTGATGAACGTGATTTTGCGTCCATTTCGGGTAATGCCGTTCATCGATTTCAAGATATTTTGATTAAAAACGGTATTCATACGCGCATACGGCGAGAGAGGGGAACCGATATCGGTTCGGCATGTGGACAGTTGCGTCTTAAACACAAAAAGGAAAGTTAAAATGCGACTACGATACATCACATGCTCGGATCCACGTGAATTTAATGATATTCATGATATTGTAAAACTGGCAGAAATGTCGCCGCGTGTTGAAATTGCGGTTCAATTGCATCCATCAAAAGCATTCCCTGGTATGCCACGAAACGAATGGTTCCATGAATTGTGCCGTTGTTGCGTAAAAGACGCTCATGATATAAATTTGGCTGCACACGTAAATCAAGAATGGTGCGAAGAAATCTGTCGCACTGGTGAAATTCCAATGGAATTAAGGGAATTTTTTGGTCTTTATCGTAAAAATCTTGGCTTTGCGCCACTGGTTAAACGGTGGCAATTAAATATGTCGAATGCTGCCGTTCGTGATATAAACTATGATGCTGTGAAAAAATTATTTATGCATAACGATGATCATGAATTTATTATTCAATATAATGATCGGACAAAAAATGCCACATGGGTATTGCACGAAATGCGTGCGAAATTCTCGTTGCTTTATGATGCATCTGGTGGACGTGGTTTAAGTCCAGACACCTGGAATAAACCAGTGTTTGAAAATGTGCCAATGGGATATTCAGGTGGAATGTCGCCAGACAATGTTGTGAAAAATTTAAGAAAGATTTCATCGGTCGTGCCAAAGAATCGTGAAGACATCTGGATTGATGCCGAAGGCAAATTAAAGACAGATAATAAATTTGATATTTCACTTGCACGTCAATATATTACAAAAGCGGAACGTTGGCTTAAAAGACAAAGATAAAAGGATATAAAAATGGATAAATACTCAAAAGAAATTATAAGAACATTAGTGGTTGCTTCTGGTTTGACACTGGGGGCAATAGCATTGGGATGTTGTCTGGTGCATCGTCATAAAGCCAAATCTGATATAGAGAAAAGAGAATATAAAAATACACCTATTGATGTAAAGCCAAACACAGAAAATATAATGTGGCGTGATTTTGCAAGGCAAAGATAAAAAACACCGGCATTTGCCGGTGTTTTTTATTAACTAAAATTAGTGGTGGATGTTAAGGGACTCGCTCGGCTAGAAGCCTGCGCGGCATTCGTTAGTGCTTGAACTACGCGTTGCTTGTTCTTGCTTACTCATTGTCGAACCTGGGGGTTCTCGTCCAAACATACCAATCGATGAATAAAAAAATACACCTTGCGGTGCATTTATTTATTCATGGTGGATGTTAAGGGACTCGAACCCCTGACCCTCTGCGTGTAAAGCAGATGCTCTAGCCAACTGAGCTAAACATCCAGATGGGTGTTGTGCGGGAATATTAAAGCATTTTTTCCGAACTGTCCAGTTTTTTATTTTTGCGGGATATCCATTATTGCGGAAAAGGTTGCCTCAGCTACCTTTTGACCATCAACCATGGCAACACCGTGGAATTTATACAGGCGCATTTTATGCATTATCAAATCAACATGCAATTCCAATACATCACCCGGAACAACCATGTGTGAAAATTTGATTTGTTCCATCGTTGTGAAATAGCCCAATGTTTTGCCATCACAAACATTTAAATGTTTTAAAGCCAAAAAACACGCAGTTTGCGCCAATGCCTCAACCTGTAATACACCAGGCATAATCGGTTTGTCTGGAAAATGACCAGCACACCAAAATTCATCATCGCGGACATATTTTTTCCCAACTGCATGTGTGTCAGTGACTTCGATAATTTCGTCCACGAGTCGCATGTTTCCACGATGTGGAATAACCTGTTCAATACCTTTTGCGTCAATCATTTTTCTTTCCTGACTTTTTATAGTTGTTTTTCAACCATGCATATTGACGCCAGAATTCCAACCCAGATACTGCTGGGAAACCCATTTGTCGATCACCGTCTGGGATATTACGAAATACACCAGATTGGGCGCCAACCTCAGCATCGTTGCCGATGTGGATTCCGTTTGCAACACCGACATGTCCACCAAGTAATGCACGATCACCAACAACCGTTCCACCGGCAAGCCCAACGCCAGACGCCAAGAAACATTCGGCACCAATTACAACACCGTGCGCAATCTGGCAAAGGTTATCAATTTTTGTTCCATCGCCCACGGTTGTATCGGTCATAACACCACGGTCAATACATGTATTCGCACCAACTGATACGCGGTTGCCCAATACAACGCGACCAACATGTGGAATAAACACATTGTGGCCGTCTTGACGTGTGTAACCAAAGCCGTCTTTGCCAATCACCGCACCAGCATTAATTACACATTCAGCGCCAATTGTTGCGTTTTCAATGTGTGCGCCTGTTTGAACGATTGTTCCAGCACCAATTGTAACATTGCGTCCAATAAATGCATATGGGTATATTTTCACATCTGGTTCAATCACTGCGCCGCGTTCAATGGTTGCAAATTGTCCGACATAAGTGCTGCGGCGATTACGGAAAAATACACCACGGTCAATATGGGCATCGCGACTGATCCCAAAGCGTGGTTTTTCACGATATATTTCCCCAAGTATTTTCACGATATATCCACGTGGTGTATCGGTGATTAATAATGTGCGACCCTTTGGCGCATGTTTTGCCATTTCTGGTTGGACCAAAATGACCGAAGCACGAGTGTTTTCCAACACAGATATTGGTAATATTTTAAATGCGGCACTGTTCTGTTCGGTTGAATAGAACGCAAGTTGTCCAGGCTTTGCATCCGCAATTGGTGCAACACCAGAAACGACAGTATTTGCATCGCCACGCAATTCAAGACCGAATTTTTCGGCCAAATCACCCGCAGAAATCGAAACCCCCGCTGGTGCCAATAAAGATTTAATAATTTTTAACATGTCACAATTATAGCAATGAAAAATCAAAATAAAAGAATTTATTGCGAAAATAAAAAACACCGCAATCGCGGTGTTTTTTTCTAATTGGTTTATTATTAAAAACCTTGTGGTTTTGCCATTTTTACTTTGGACACTTTTTTATTCAAAGCAGAAACGACTTCGTTTGTGATGTCCAGGTTTTCAACATTAGCACCCGTCCGTGCAAAACGACCATCAATTACCAACGACAAATTTTTCTTTGCGATAATACCTTCGATAATTGGGTCAAGGTGTTTTGTTTGAACATCGCTTAATGCTTTTTGATATGATGTTTCAATGCTTTGTGCGCGTTCTGTCAAATCACGTTGCAATTTTGTTACACGGTTTTGATAGTCAACAACACGGCGTTGCAATGCATCACGCGACAAGACATCCTGTGATTTTTCGATTTCTGTTTTTTCTTTTTCCAGTTTCTTTTGTTCAGCGGTTAATTCGTCACGCAATTTGTTTTCATAGTTTTCGCGTTGTTTACGCAAATCTTGCAATGCGGTTGCATCGTTTTGAATTGCGTCCATACGAACAACGGCAATGCGCAAGTTTGCACCGTTTGCAGCATCAGTTGTGACATTTTCCAGCGCAGTGTTTACCGATACTTCGCCAGAGCTGCGAACAGCGGCAACAACCGCAACACCAACAATCGCAACAGCAACTACGATTGCCGCAATTATACCCATCTTTTTGTAGTTTTTAGGTGTAGAATTTGTTTTTGTTTGTACCATGATTTCCATCCTTTGTTTTTGTTATGGGCTTAGTATAGCAACAAAAAAATAAAAGTAAAACGGAAAGTTATACCATTTATCGTGCTGGCGAAATACGGATTTCAACACGGCGATTGGTTAAACGACCGATATCATCCTGGGCGGCGATTGGTCGTGCAGAGCCGCGGCCAATTATAAACATACGTTGCGGAATAATATCGTGCTGGGCAAAAAATACCGCTGTGCGCATGGCCATGTCGGTTGACAATGCACTTGATGCATGTTTATCGCGTGTCGCATCGGTATAGCCCGCGATTTCGATAAATGTTGCATCGTATTCTTGTAATATTTTAGATATTGTTTTTAAAGTATCTGCGCCATCTGGCGATATATCAGCAACGGCCAGTTCCATAATCGCATCACGCACGATAGTCACAACAACATCTGTACCGGCACGTTGGACAGAAATACCTGGTTTGCGAAGTGCATCATATAATGCAAATTCTAACTTTGACATATAGGCAACAGCCGCTGCGTTGTCGTTAGATGCTTTATCCCCATATTCAAGTTTATTGTTTGTTTCGACCATTGACAATGTGCGACCACCAGCCCCAAGATACACGGGACGTTTTGCGGTTCGTGTGGTTTCTGTCATATTATCAAAACTGGCGCCGCGAAGATATGCACCCCAAGTATCACGATTTGGACTGTGATATGTTGTGCATCCCGAAACGGTGATGCAAATAAGCGCTAAAAATAAATTTTTTATTTTCATCAATTTATTTCACAACAAATGAAACAATATTGGTTTTGGTTGAAAAGCAATTTGGTGTTCCGTCAACCTGGATACCATTTATTAAAATAGAATCAGCCCATGTCGGTTGTTTTATTGCAAAGTATTCACATTCCCCAGATGACAAATCTGTTAAATTGATTGAAAATGATGTCCCATCAAAACTTGGGGTGACGGACCAGTTTGCACCACCAATCGGGGGCAGATTATTTTTTATTGCACCAGATTTTACCAGATAATCAACAGACAATCCTTCGTATGTGCCGTGTGCACCAGTTAATATTTTTGCGTTTTTTACAATCTGTTCTAATTCTGCGGTTGCAATTGTACGTAATTGTGTTGTACGAACACTGCGATACATAGATATTGTTGCCACAGACATAACTGCGCCAATAGCCAATACACCCAAAATTTCAATCAAAGAACGACCAGATTCTTGTTTCATAATTCCCCCCAAAAAATTATTTTGTAGAAGATACAATTTCCGCATCTTCGAATAAGCTCATTGCGTCTGCAACCATTGGGTCAGATGCAATTTCCTGACGCTTTTGTTCGGTCACAGTTTGTGCATGTTCTGATTTTATGTTGCGATCCAATGTCCATGCGGAACCTGTTTTGTTACGCAACCATATTGATAATTTTTTTTCAAATTCTGTGTCATCACCACGATCAAAATATACAATCTTGCCCGGCGTAAATTCAGATACTTCGATATTCGTTGTGTAATATGAATATAGTAATATTTCTTTGTCAGATTGTAATGCCGCCGCCAAATCTGTTGCCGATGTAATTTCTGTCTTTTTCGGTGCAGGTGCCACAGATGGTTTCGGTGCCGTTTGTGTGGTTGTTTGTTTATTAATAATTTCTGCAACCGACGGTAATTCAGCAATGTGCATTAAACGCACAATCAGCATGTCAAAGCATTGTTTTTGATTGCTGGATGCCTGCATCTCTGCCACAGAGGCAACCATAACCTGCCATATGCGCGAAAGAGTGTTTAATGTTATTTGTGAATTTATATTGCGAATCTTAGTGCGCTGGTCAGCCGTATATGGTGCCGATGTTGAATCCCCAGCATGCAATGCGGGATGCATGCGTGTTGCCCAATGTGTCCATTCCATCATGTCTGTTAATAACATAGAAAGGTCTGCGCCATTGTTATATATTTCATCAACGCGTTCCAATGCAGCAGCAGTGTCACCAGACAATATTGTTTCCATTAACCCGGTAACAACACCGCGATCTGCGCGTTTAAGCATATTTAACACTGCTGTTTCATCAACGTGCCCACCAGTTTGAGCAATTGCCTGGTCAAGTAATGATAAACCATCGCGCACAGAACCATCAGCGGCACGTGCCAACAATTCGTTTGCAGCATCAGACAATTCAATCTTTTCGTTTTCGGCAATGTTTGCAAAATGCTTTTTTAAGGTTTCAACTGGAACGCGCACCAAATCAAAACGTTGGCAACGCGATAAAATTGTAACAGGAACCTTGCGAATATCGGTTGTTGCTAAAATGAACACAACGTGTGCAGGTGGTTCTTCCAATGTTTTAAGCAGTGCGTTAAAAGCACTTATTGATAACATGTGAACTTCGTCAATGATGTAAATTTTATATCTGCCGTTTGTTGGACGATATTGGACCGCGTCCAAAATTTCACGCATATTATCAACACCGGTATGTGATGCAGCGTCAATTTCCATAACATCGATATGTTGACCCGCAGCGATTGCACGACAATTTTCACAAACCCCACATGGTGTTGCAGTTGGTCCATCAGAGGACAAACAATTCAATGCCTTGGCCAAAATACGTGCAGTACTAGTTTTTCCAGTTCCACGAATTCCAGTGAAAATATACGCGTGTGCAATACGACCAGTGTTGATTGCAGTGGTAAGTGTTTTTACCAAAACATCCTGGCCAATTAATGATGCAAAATCTTGACTGCGATATTTTCTTGCTAAAACGGTATAGTTGCTATCCATGTGAAAAATTCCTTTTGGAACAGAATAGCAAACATAAGTCAAATTTCAACAATAAATATGTCGTAAAAATGATTTATTTCAAATTTTCAATAAAGTCTGGTAATGGGATTTCTTCTTCGTCACCAGATTCGGTGTTTTCTGGTATTTCTGGGATTTTTTCAGCCGATCCACCGCGTGAAGAATCAATCTTGTCCTGTTCGGCATTAACAATACGACCATAGTGTTCCGCCGCTTGCAGTAAGCGTTCGCGTTCCACTTCGTCACTTGTTTGACGCGCCAGGTCAATGTATTGTTTTCTTTTTTGACGCCATTTATGACAGCGTTGTATCATTTGCCCAACATTAGACGTTTGATTTTTTTTGTTTTGCATATTTTTTTTCTTTTTTATGGAAAACATTTTTGCAGGTGACAATATCAATTTTATTGCGCCTACGTTCTTAAACATGCGTAATAATAAAGTATCTTAAAACTGATTGCAATCTTTTTTTTGTATTGCTATTCTAAGGGGTGTAGGAGGGGGGTACATCTTGCAAAATAGCCGCGGAAACTTTTTGTTGCAGGCATTGTTGGCATTAACGTTACTGTTTATGTTCATTCCCTTTTTTGCGATAAAACTTATGGGCCGTGAAAATAATGCGCGCATGTATGCAACAACGCAAAAAGTTGATAATGCAACAACTGTGGCACGTATTTTTATTCGTGAAAATGTGTCTAATTTGCCATATAACCGAACGGTAATTGCAGGTAATTCTTTTGCTGATATTTTGGAACCGTATGGATTGCCACTTGGGTTTGTGGCAAAGACGGCGTTGGGACAAGATATAGCATTGGTTATTGATAAAAATGCCGAAGAAATTTCAGCATATGTTGAATTGACAGGCGGTGATTTAAATGAAATGTTGCGTGGCGAACTGGTGCGACGTATTGGTTTTTATGCTTTTGATGTGGGTGACGGAACAATTCAAATTGGTGTTCCATTGGAAACAATTTATTCTGATGTTGTGCGCAGAAATGAACCCGATGTCGATACAAGTGCATTTTTGGTTGATTTAGATATGGGTGAAAATTCAATTTCAAATATTGGTCGGGCAATCGCGCGTCGTGGCGAATTTGACGGATTGGAAGTGGGGTCTCTTACTATTAATGGCGTTGAAACGGACAGAAGTGTTCGTAATAAAATTTCAACAATGGTTGCAGATAAAACGATTTTCCAATCTAAAACAGGTGAAAGTTCATTGTCTTTGACGCGTGGAACAATGGTTGTAGATAATGTTTCAACAAAAACAATATCTCGTTATGGTGATACTGGGAACATAACATTAAATTCTGCTGGGGTATATGATTTTGCAATGTCTGCAAACAGAACCAGTTTTTATGGTCCAGAAAAATGGATTATCAAAGGTAATGTTATATCAAGCAATATAAACCTTAATGTAGAAAGATTAGAAATAGATTCTTTTATAAATGCATCGCGTGGTCAAGATGTGTATATAAATGCGAATACACTTGAATACAATGCTAACAGCGGTATAGAAACATCTACTATACACACATCAAATATCACATTGCGTGACCAAACATCTGATTCATTGTCGCGTGGTGGGTCGGGTGCTGTTGTGTTGGATATTCGTCCGGCTGGAACATCGTTGTTGCCAGATGCGTATGTTTCAACAATTGATAATACGGGTTTTGAAATTTTAGCGACACCATCAGCGGATGATTCAAAAACAGTTTCGTGTCGTGCGATAATATCATCGCTTGATGGTGTGTATAATCAACATTCGTTGGCGCAGTATATAATTTGTCAGTATGTATATTGGCAACGATTGGAAAAAAGAATAGATATCAAACAATGTTTGTTGGCGGGGAACAGTGACTGTAATTAAAACAAAAATCTTTGACAGTATAAATCGTGGCGCCAGTATTTTAGAGGTACTGATGTCAATGGCAATTGTTGCGGTTGCCATGCCTTTTGTGTATTCTCAAATTGCCGAAACAAATAGTAATATTCGCGATATGGCCGTTGCGCGTGATATAACGAACCTGCGTCCAGATGTGTTAAACTTTATTCGTTTAAATCAAGATACATGGCCAGATGTTGCACAAATAAAAATGAATGATACAGATTTGGATATGGTTGCAACTGGGGCGAATGCGGGATTTATTGATAAATATCTTGTAAATGGTGCATCAGTAACAGATGTGTATTTGGCGTTTAAATTTGGTTCGACAAATCTGCACACTGCAAATATTGCACATCATATTGGTGACGATGCGGCGATTGTTGATAGTGATGGTATTGCGTATGGTCGCAGTTGGGCGGTTAGCGCGCCAGAATTTGAATCTGGGGATTTAGTATATCGTATAACGCGTAATGTGTCGGGCGAAGACAAAACAAAGTATTTACATCGTGGAACTTCTGGTGATGACGAATTAAATGTGATGTTACGTGATTTAAATATGGGTGGTTACAACATATATGATGTTGGTGGGGTATTTGCATCTGCATCGCGTATCAAAGATGTGACATCGACTTTTGTGACATCAAATGATTTAGTTGCAAATACAATTTATTTTTCAAACGGCGCTAATATGACCGGAAACAATGTTTCGATTGGTTCGTTGCGTGTTACAGACGATATTATTGGCTTTCGTAATATTTATGCAAATAAACTAAACAACAATGGTTTTTCAACATCTGGGCGCATAATTACCGATCGGGCAACAGTATCAGATTCCTTAAATGTTTCGAAAGATATGATTTTGAAAACAGATTCTTTGCGTACAATAAGTGGTTTTGCTGGGGTCAAGGCAGGAACGGTTTACACTCCTTTTTTATCAACCACAGAAATAATGTTTTATGATAATTTTGGTTTGACGGTATCTGGGGAACTTATGCTATCAACAAATTCGCCAATAAAACTTGGTGCGTGGGCGTTTCCATCAACCGTGCCACCAAGTTTTACAGGATTTAGGATTTCGCGCGCAAAGATTCCATCAATGCCAAATGAACACGAATTTGAAGCATTAATGTCAAGCGATTGGAAAAATGTTATACCGACGGGATATGGTGAACAATAATGAAATCACAGAATAGTATTTTTTCTGCAATTCGTAATCAACATGGGGGCATGCTGATAGAGTTATTGATGAGTGTTGCAATTGTTGCGCTGGTTTTGCCGTTTTTGTTCAAATATCAACAAGATTCAGTGGTGCGTGCCGAAAATATTACTGTGGCGCGTCAAATGCAAGATGTTCAAAATGCACTTGAACGGTATATTGTATTAAATCGTGATGCATTATTAAATGTGGCGGGCAAAAGTATAACGCGTGTTAATATTGCCGATTTAGCAGAATATGGTATTGCAGAAAGTATAATCGAAAAAGATGGTAATAAATATCAATTACGTGTTTTGAAGTCTGCTGATTCTACTGGTCAAGCAACGCTTCAGGGCGTGGTTGTTATGTCTGATACAACTATATCGCCGTTGCGCACAAGACAAATTGTAGAGGTTGGTGGCGATAATATGGGATTTATCGAAGGAACCCATGCATACGGAACATTTGGTGCATGGCATACAGATGCGATTGATATTGGTGTAAATGTTCCAGATGGAATCATTACGACAACATCGGTACGACGCGATAATGCTCTTTACCTGTGGCGTGAACCGTCAGACAATGCAGACGACGCAAAAATGTTGTCGCCATTAAACCTTGGGGGACATGATATTGTTGCAACAAAATACTTTGATGCATTCGGTGCGCAATTTGATGAAAATTTAAAATCGATTACTGTTGCGGCAGACAAGGTTGTGTTTTCAAATCGTACAACAATTGACAGTGCACTGGAAACGAAAAGTGCGACATGTGTTGGAAATTTGTCTGCTGATTCTAAAACGATGGAAATTGCGGGAACATTGTCGTTGGCAGACACTGGAAAGTTTTCAAATTTCACAGTAAAAGATTTATGGACAAATACTTTGTCATTATCTGGATTGTCTAATTCTTCTAAAGCGGCGGTATTAAATATAAATCAACGTCTTGACATGACTGGTGGACGCATAAGTGCTGTTTATACAACAGTTGGTTTTTCTGGATCAATTACACCGCGTCTTGTTGTGCGTGATAAAGTTGTAGATTCTGTGAACGATAAATATTATTGGGATGTGAAAAATAAAACAGCGAATTTTTATGATGTTTCTTTTCCTGAATTAGAACGTATGGCGACTTTGATTGTGTATAAAGAGGCAGACAAGTCAACCGTGGCTGGGCGCACTTTTTCGGCGGTTGCGGCAAACAAAAATGCAACGGTTGCGGATTATATGAATGCGATACAAGAAATTCAAAATAAAGTGCGCGCTAAATATAGTTTGTTGAAATTGTGATAATTTGTGGTATATAAAAACTTATGAAAATAAAATGCGATTTTTGTAAAACAGAATATACGATTGATCGTGCGCCAACAACGCCGGTTAAATGTGCGGTTTGTGGGCATACATGGGTTGTGTCAACACCGTCACGACGCGGCGCAATAATGATGTTTATTGCGGCGGCGTGTGCATTGTTGTCGGCAATTGTGTTTGTTGTTGCGGTTGTGGTAAGTAATCGAATGGACGATGTTGCGCATAAACCACTTGTCGCAGAAATTAGCGAAATAAAAACGGTTAAGGGTGCAGATGGTGTTGCGCATTATGTTGTACGGGGTGCGGTTGTAAATAGAACCGCGCAAATTTATGGGGTGCCAGACCTGGTGTTTGTATCAATGGATGCATCTGGGAATGCGATTTCTAAACAAAAATTCTTGCCTTCTGTGCCGGTATTGGATGCGGGGGAAACGGTTGAATTTAACCATGTGTTATCTGGTACAACAGATGGTGTGGCAAAGATAACGGTTGAAATGCAAATGGGGGAATAACGGGATGAAGAAGGTAATTGTTGCATTATGTGGAATTTTGATATGCGGAAATTTTGCGATTGCCGATAACCAACCGGCGCCAGCGCCACGCGTCAGCATTTTTTCAACAAGTACAGATTGGCAGGGTATAACCGGTTTGTTGTTAAACGAATATCGTGGCGTTTTCAAAACAGATTCTAAATTAATCGGGTCCAAAGGTTTGATTTTATACTATTTGGACGGTTTCCCGTGCTATGGTTTGGGCGAAGGTGTGCGTGTTTGGTTTGGTCCGCGCAATAATCACGATGGGGATTTACGCATTGCATGTGTTTATGCGCCGACAGAGATTAATTTTTCATATCGCCATGCCGGACGTGATGCAGACGATGCAACAAATACCGGAATGTTGACTTGTCCAGTTGATGCCGATGGTCGCGAATTAAAAATCGACATGTCCAAATGCAAAATAGGCAAAGATTGGGACGAATATAAATAGGGGCAGCATATTGTTTCGTGATTTTGTTGTTAGTGATGAAAGTGTTGGTGTGCGCCTTGATAAATTCTTGGCTGGTTCTATGCCCGAATTTTCGCGCAGTGAGATTCAAAAATTCCAAGTTTTGCGTAATGGTAAAAATGTAAAATTTTCTGAAAAAGTCTGTGCTGGGGACAAAATAACCGTTGAAATTCCGGAAAAACAAGCAACGGTTGCGGCACAAAATGTTTCAACAGATTTTGATTTGGATATTTTATACGAAGACGATGATATTATTGTTGTGAATAAACCGCGCGGTGTTGTTATGTATCCGTCTGCGGGGAATAAAACTGGGACTTTGGTGCAAAATATATTGGCGCATACACCGTTGGCATCGGCTGGGGGAAGTGTTCGTCCAGGTGTTGTTCATCGTCTTGATAAAGACACCAGTGGGGTTATGGTTTTTGCAAAATCTAATGCGGCATATAACGGACTGGTAAAAACATTTATGGCGCACGATTTAACCCGAAAATATATCGCGTTTGTTTGGGGTGTGCCAAATTGGGAATCTGCGACAATTACTGGAAATATTGCGCGTTCATCGCGTAATCGCCAAAAAATGAGTATGGTTAAAACAGGGGGCAAACCAGCCACCACTTTGGTCGATTGTATAAACGCCTGGTCACGTGTCGGGGTAAGTGAATTTAGATGCACTCTTTTAACTGGTCGAACACATCAAATTCGTGTACATTTGTCGGCGCATGGTTTTCCGGTTTTGTGTGATGGGGTTTATGGTCGTGGATCATCACGGTTGGGGTCGGTCAAAAACGCGGATTTGCTGGATTTTATCAAAACGCACGATGGTCAAATGTTGCACGCAGAGGTTCTGGAATTTGTGCACCCTATAACTGGTGAAAAAATGCATTTCAAGGCAAAATTACCAGACGACATGACAGAGTTAAAATATATACTGGAATCAGCATAAAAAACTTTTAATTTGCTCACTTTTTCATTTGTCTAAATTTGAAAATATGATATAATAAAAAAATAATAATGGAGTGAGTCAAATGCATTTATTCAAAAAAACAGTTGGTTTTATCGCACTTTTGTCTGCAATACCGGCGGCATATGCGGCGACGGCACGCGGAACAATCGCTACGGATTCTGCGCGTGTCAGTATGACTACTGCATCGCGGATGCCAAAATTGGTGACGGCTGGTTCTTCGGTTTCGACTTCGTCTGCAACCGGGGCAACAACAACGGCGGCGGCATTGATGGCAAACAGCGAATGTATTGATGCGTATCGTGAATGTATTTCTGGGGCTGATGCGTGTGGCGAAAATTTTGAAGAATGCACAAACAAAATCTTGTTCCATGCCCAAATGCCAAAGTGTTTAAGCACACTTGCCCAATGTTCAGCGTCTGGGGTTGAAAGTTTGTTTGGAACATCGGTTGTGTCGGCATTGTCTAATGTTGCGGCGAAAAATACTTATGGCGAAATCACTGATTATACATACCCAACCGACGGCAGTGTTTTGGGTCAAATGATAACGGCGGCATCGATTGCAAATCGTTATGATACATCAACATGTGTTCGTCGTTATACATCGTGCTTAAAGAAAGATACCGTTTGTGGAAATGATTTTGAACTTTGCACAACGGATAAAGAATTCCGTAAACAGCGCGTGTTCTGTGATTCTACATTGGCGCGTTGCAGTGGCGATGGTGTCAAAGAATTATTGGGTTCGTCCACATTAACAGCAGCGCCATCAAAAACAAGTCGCGTTGGCGAAATGATTAACGAAGGTGCGGCTTTGGCGGCGGTTAACGCGGTGTCAACTTGTTACAAGGTTGTTGATCAATGTATTTTGGGCGCGTGTGCGGAAAATCCATACAAGTGCTATGAAAATAGCGACCAATCGGTTGTTGATATTGTTGATGCGATAAATAATGGCACACCATTGACCACTGAATTGGTCACAACAATGGTGAACAAGTCCAGTATCGCGGCATACATCAAAAACGCTTGTTTTGAAACAGTGGGGGCAAGTAAATATTGCTATGCTACATTTATCGGTAATGGTCAAATGCCAACAAATGCCCAGTTGCGCGATGAAGGAAACCAGGAAGATGTTTATGCTGAAGCGTATGCATCGCGTATGAATGCCGGAATGAAGACAAAAATTGCAGAATTGGTTGATAAATTCGATGCCCAGGCGAAAAACAAGTGTACCGAAACAATCAAATCTTGTGCGATGCGTGTTTGCGGTGGTGGTTCTGGCGCGGCATGTTATTCATTGGTGTATGGTGGCGCGGATAAAAGCATAAATGGCACTGCAACATACGATGAAATCAAATTGGGTTGCGCGGCGATTGTGAATACGGATACAAATTGTATGTATGCTGTTGCAAACCCAAGTGCAACTGGTCCATATACATATAATTATATAAACAAGGATGCATTTGATACATTGTTCCCAGCATACAATGGTGGTAACGAAAACGATGTTATCGGTGTTGTTGCATCGTTGAATTCTGCGCTGGCAACAAATTATAATGATGCCGCATTGGCGCAAATGAAAAAACAATGTCAATCTGTGGCAACAAGTTGTGTTAAATCTATGTGCGGTAATGATTATGTGAATTGCTATCGTAATCGGACGGATATTTGGTCTGATTTGGGAAGGGCTACTGCATCAAGTACGTATGGGACTGGTGATACTGCAGGCGAAATCTACAATAGATCTATGCTTAAAGTCAATGGTGTGCTTGATCGTACAATTGTGTTAGGGTTGTGTTTAGATACCGTCAAGAATGCATCAGCTTGTGAAGAACACTTAGCGATCGAGACTGCTAAATTGAAATTAAAAGGAAACACGAATACTTCTGAATCGTGGGGTGACGCAACATCTGTGAGGGATAGTTGGATCACAAGTCGTTACGAAATTGTGAATAATGATGTTACTTCTTATCCACAACGTGTTGTGACAGATGCCTATGGGAATAATTTATTCATGACAGAAAATGGAGATGAAGTTCTGAGTGGTAACGGTAATTCTGCACAGCTTGTTTATAGTCCGGATAATTACGTATATGCAGGTGCACAGACTTTGTTTAATGATTTGCTTTATGATATTGAGAGAGAAGCTCAAGCGAAATATAACGCAAAGTTGACCAAGGAACAAAATATGTGTATGTCGTCAAACAATGGCGGTATAATGGGCAAGAATGATATGTCCAGCACATTTATGTGGGTCAAGCTTAAGGGTGATCGTGTGCCATCTGATTATACAGTCAATGGGTTAAAACAGACCGCCTTTACAGCAAGTAATGATTTGTATGGTTCTTTCTGTCGTGTTCGTATCACTTTGCAATCGGACGATAAAAAGATTCAGGAATATATGAAGAACAAATCATGGACAACCGCATACTTTGCAACCGGTGACAGTTTCACATGTGGTTCTTGGATTCCAGAAAGTGATTTGAAAAGAATCGCGCAAGATGTTGCCGATGACAAAACAGAAAATATGCGTAAATCGCAAGACCGCACAGCATTCTGGACAACAACACTTGGTGTCTTGGGTGGCGGTGTTGGTGGATACTTCCTGGGTGAAGGCATCACTAACGGTAATGTCATGAAGGGGCTGACCAATTTGGACGAAAAGAACAAGAAAACCACCATTGGTGAAGCAGCACAAGAATGTGTCGCGGCAGTAGATGGTTTTAATGCAACAGACAGTGCTTCTATCACGACAAGAAAAGCTTATGTACAAGAAGCAATACGTCAGGCAAAAGAAGCTGGTGTTAACACAAATGTTGCAGAAACAGCAGCGGAAAATTACACATGTGTACTTGATAACCAAGGACGTTCAAGTGCATGCAAAAAAGATAATGGCAAGGAAGTGCTTGCAAATAGTAGTTCTGAAGCACCTATGTTGTCGGCAATGAACGCGTTGAAAAATCGTTGTGAACAGTTAACGTCAAAAACTAGTGAAAACGACCATGTTCAGAAAAAGACAGGTTGGATTACACCTACAACCACGGCTGTTACCGCATTGGCAAGCGGCTTGTTAATGTACAAGGCAACACGCGATATCCAACGTTCGAATCTTGATGCAGAAGAAAAAGCTGCTATCGAAGAATTCATGAACAATGTTGGTCGTCATATTACTTGTTATATCGGTGGGGATGAGGCAGGTTCGTACGGCGACATCATCACAACAAGTTTGGAATAATTAGAACGCGATAATAAAAACCGCCCATTTGGGCGGTTTTTTGTTTAATCGCGCAAGCGACCCCTGCTCCATTGGTGTGGGAGACTACCCCGTCTTGTTCGCCTTGCTCACAATCCACCCCTTCACCTAGTGAAGGGGATTTTTGTTTTCTGGAATCATACCGAAACCCCCTTCATTAATTGAAGGGGTGGCGTGAAGCGACGGGGTAGTCATTGTCATACCGACGCAGGTCGGTATCCAATGCGCCGCAGGCAAATATTGATTATTGCTGCGCAGCAGTGGATCCCCGCCTTCGCGGGGATGACGAGTAAGAGAGAAACACAGCAGTGGATCCCGGACTGCACCGGGGTGACAAGTAAGAGAACCGTATGGCACACATTATTTGCAATTTCCACTTTGCACTTTGCACTTTTTATGTTAAAATTATGCTCAAGAGAGAATATGAAACAAATTGCCAGATTTTTGTTGGTGGCATTATGTGTCGTACCCTTTGGTGCGGTGCATGCCGTTGTATCTTCGACATTGGGTAATAATTTGACCGCGTATAACGGCGAAAGTGGCGCAACAAATAACGAACGTTGGAACAATATGATGAATTCCCGCAGTGTCGGAACGGGTCCGGCGGCAACTGCTGATTTCGGTAATTGTAATGCGGTTATTTTGCGCTGTGCACAGCCGAAATGTAGCAATGGTGGTTGTACTGATTTAAATGTTACTTTTTCGATTGTAAACGGTTGTGTTCAATCAAATGCGGCATGTAAACAATATGGTGACGAATTAACACAATATATCGCGGCACAGTTGGTTGCGCAAAGCACAGCCAAAGCAAATGCAGCTGCGAATGAGGCACAAAATGCCGCGGCAAGTGCGGCGGCACAGCAAAGTGCACAACAGTTGGCGCAAATGCAACAACAGATGCAACAAATGCAATCGCAAATGGCGGCGCAAAATGCACAAACCGTGGCGCAATTACAAAGCGCATTGGAGGAACAGCGGGAATTAACCGCAAACGCATTAGCAGAGGCATCTGCGGCACGTGCAGCGGCGACATCGCAACCGGTGCAAGCTGCGACAAATACAAGTGCATTGAACGATTCGCAAATTGCAGCGGCACAAAGCGGTGTTTCGGCGGATGTTTTGGCGCGTGAACAGATTTCTGGTCAAATTTTATCTGCGGTTGAAAATGCAGAAACGCAATTAAAAACTTTAAAGACGACAATGGTTGATGCGTTTGACTATGCGGGCTGTGATTCGCGTGGAAATAATTGTACTGGACCAAAGCGCGTAAAAATATTTAAACAGAAAGCAGAGGCATTTTTTGATCCATATGAAAATGTTTTGGACGAAATGTATGATGCGTTAATTTTGGCGCAATCGGTGGGTGTTGATATTACAGATATATATATGATGTTGAACGGGTCTTGCAATGTGTGGGGCAAATATCTGTGCGAAGAACGTCAAGATTTGCGCTATACCAAAACAAATTGTCCAAATGGAACATCAGACCCATCAAAATCTAACTTTGTTATTGGTGGACAGAAGTGTGAAATTGGAAAAATTATTCCGCCGTCCGATGGTGGTTGTCAGCCGTTGGGTATGATTAATAATGATGAAGAGGTTCGCTATAACTGGTTAAATCCTGAGTATGGTGAAGAATCGCGCATACGTGTTGGTTGTATGTCGGAAATTCTTGATTCATCGGGCTTGTTCCGCAATCGTAAAAAACAGGCAACTATTGATATTGAAACGCTGCAACGCATTATTGCCCAAGATGCACCAACAAGTGCCAAGGGTGCAGATGCAATAAAATACTGTGTTGGTGAAAATGATGATTTGCAGAAATTAACAGAATTAAAGAAATTGCCAACAAAGGTTTGTTTGACAAGACAAGAATGGAATAACGGTGTGCGCAGCCCATTAACCGTAAGCGGAACAACATCGTCAAACATAAACAATACAACAACATCTTCAACAACCGGGAACGGCGGACTTTCCAACTATGACATATTATTAATGAAACAAGCTAATTGTACAGGTTGGGGTGGAAGATGGATCGATGGCTACAATATGTGTGATTGTTCTATGATTAGCAACGCTACAGATAAGAAAAAATGTGAGACAGTGGCGCAATGAAAATGAAAAACGAAATCTTTAATGCAAAAATGTTACGCGCGATTGGTGTGGCGGCTGTGCTGTGCGCATCAAACGGTGCTTTTGCGGCAAGTAATGGTTGTGATAAAGATGATGCTGATTATATTTCACCGACATTGGCGCTGTGTTCAACACATGTTTATAACATTGGCGAAACCGAGAACACCAAAGACAGCGCGAAAAAACAAGAAATGCGCGAAACTATTGCGCTTAAAACAACCGTTATGACACAACAGATGTATCAGCAATATGAATACCTTGATGCGATGGTTAAACGGTTCAGGACGCAATTAGAAAAAGCAGTGCTGAAAACAAAATTGGCGGCCGCTGGCGCAGATACAGGTGAAACATCATCGGGTTCGTCTTTTCGTATGAATAATTCCAGTGTGAAATTAGCGGGTGCCCAAGATTGCGTGTCAATGTCATATCAAAACGCTTATTCGTGTTTGATGTCTAATATACAATTAGTAATGAATACGGTTCGTGGGGGTAATAACATTGGCGAAGCAAAAAAACAATTAGAAGAAGATTTAAAGGCAGCAGCAACATGGGGTATTGTTACTGAGGAAAATGGTGTATACAAAAATCTGGATAAATGTAATAATTTAAAGGCAACATCGAATTCAATTACGCCATGTGCAAACCAATTAAACGCTATGGTGTCAAAAGCGTCTTATAACATGGAACAACAATCAAAAGGACGGACGTATCCGTCGTATTAAAGATTCCGCCCACACGGGCGGTTTTTATTATTAATCACTAATCAACAAAAAAAACGCCCCGTGGGGCGTTTTAATTGTTTGCTGTTATGGACATAACTCTAGCTGTTTCAACACGTTCTGGACGTCATTATTTATTGATACAGTGGTTTGTCGTTGCAGACCATCGGTGTATGTATAATAGAACTTTTGATTTGCAAATTCTGGTGCTGCTTCATAAGCCTGAGCAAAAGGTGCAAGCATCGCTTTGAACCATTGACGGCCACGGCATAAACATCCGTTGCGAACATCGGCGGCAACCGCCGCAGTCGCGGTGTTTGGATATTTTGTATCCAATTCTTCATCAGTCATCATTAAACAACGCGAACCAAAACCATAAAAGTTCGCATCGTCCGCCATAAATTTATAAACCAAACCGTCTGATGCACCCGCGCTTTTCAACGCATATGCCAAACCGTCGGTACAACATGCATTTGCAGATTGCATTAACATTTTATAACGGGCAAGCAATGGTGCAGCCTCAGGTACTGTGGCGTCAACATCACCGTCGTATTTTATAACGCTGATAAATTTATCCATAGCGTCGTCACGGATGCGCGGGCTGCGTGGTGAAACCGTTTCACGCACAATTGGTTTGCGACGCCAGATTTCACATTCTGTTTCTGTTTCAAATGGACAGCCATCGTTTGCGCCAAACGCGGTTTCAACAATATCTGTCATATCCTGGGCGGTGTATTTTTCAGACCACAAATCAAATTTAGGACGCACTGGGGTTAATATTTCATCAATGCGCGCACGTGTCGCCGCCGCGGATGCCATATTTTCATCATACATTTCATAAACATCAACCGATTCGGTAAATGCCGGTGCATCTGCTTCGCGAATATAGATTTCAGGCATTGGTTCCAAATACCAATCGTAATAGTTTTTATCGCGATAATTCACAACCGAATCGTCCCACAATGGTGCGCCGTCGCGCCAGCTGACCGTTTTTGTGTAAGTGGTTGGTTGTTGTGCGCCATGTGTGCCGTCCCAAAGCGGTGGACGTGTATCGGTCGGAACCGGTTTAATAGACAACATCTTGACCGAACGCATTGGAATCTGAGTTGCGTATATGTATTCCACAGGTTCGTCGTATTCCATAAATGGTGCAGGCGCGATATAGTCCGATGCGCGTGCTTCGTTTACATATTGTATTTGTTCGATATCACAATCTGTCCCCGTACAATCAGACGCCAGGACAGGTGTCATCCCGCAGATTACAAGCAGAGATGAAAAAACATATTTCTTCATTTTCATAATGATAAATTATATCATAAAAGGTAAGGATAAAAAACAGATTTTTTGTTTGTCTTTGTTTTTTTGATACTGGACACCGAATCGGTAAAAACAGAACGATGATTCGGTTTTCTAAGCTAAATACGAATCGAAAAAAGCCAAGAAAACAAAATGCTTGTTTTTGTCAAATGGCGGATTTCTGCGGTTTTTTATTTCTTTATGATTTTTTGTAAATTATTTTTGAAAAATCGCTTGACTTTTTTGGTCTTTCAATTCATAGTATACGGGCTTTCAAGTTGGGAACCATTTATATAAGTATCTCAACCCCTGAAATTCTGCGGTTTACGGAACGAACGCTAAGAACGGGGTACCGATAAAACTGCGCACATTGTGAATAAAAGCAGCTCATCAAAATTCAAGAAGGGATGTGCAGACAGTTGAATTTGGAATATCCAAACTTTGACTAAGTCAAATGTGCATATCCTGGACAGGTAGTAGGTTTACATATAAACCTCGTTAAAACTTGTCTTGCGAATATATATATGTAAAGACGAACTGAAATTAAGTCAGCTTTGTTTAAATATGCACGGGACTTAAACCACAAGTTTTTTAAAACTTGAGAGTTTGATCCTGGCTCAGAACGAACGCTGGCGGCAGGTCTTAGGCATGCAAGTCGAACGGACGAAGCGAAAGCTTGCTTTCGCCTAGTTAGTGGCGCACGAGTGAGTAACGCGTGGGAAACTGCCCATTACTGGGGAATAACGTTTGGAAACGAACGCTAATACCGCATACGCCGGAAACGGGAAAGATTTATCGGTGATGGATGTGCCCGCGTTGGATTAGCTTGTTGGTGGGGTAATGGCCTACCAAGGCGATGATCCATAGCTGGTCTGAGAGGACGATCAGCCACGTTGGAACTGAGACACGGTCCAAACTCCTACGGGAGGCAGCAGCTAAGAATATTGGGCAATGGAGGAAACTCTGACCCAGCCATGCCGCGTGAATGAAGAAGGCCTTCGGGTTGTAAAGTTCTTTTAGTCGTGAAGATGATGACAGTAACGACAGAAAAAGCACCGGCTAACTTCGTGCCAGCAGCCGCGGTAATACGAAGGGTGCAAGCGTTGTTCGGATTTACTGGGCGTAAAGCGTCCGTAGGTGGTTTGTTAAGTCAGGGGTGAAATCCCAGGGCCCAACCCTGGAACTGCCTTTGATACTGGCAAGCTGGAGCGCGATAGAGGAAGATGGAACATCTGGTGTAGGGGTGAAATCCGTAGATATCAGATAGAACACCAATGGCGAAGGCAGTCTTCTGGATCGTCGCTGACACTGAGGGACGAAAGCGTGGGTAGCAAACAGAATTAGATACTCTGGTAGTCCACGCCCTAAACGATGCATGCTTGTTGTTGGTTTCCTTCGGGGGATCAGTGACGAAGCTAACGCGTTAAGCATGCCGCCTGGGGAGTACGATCGCAAGATTAAAACTTAAAGGAATTGACGGGGACCCGCACAAGCGGTGGAGTATGTTGTTTAATTCGATGCTACGCGAGAAACCTTACCGACCCTTGACATCCCGCACGCGATTTCCAGAGATGGATTTCTTCAATTCGGTTGGTGCGGAGACAGATGCTGCATGGCTGTCGTCAGCTCGTGTCGTGAGATGTTAGGTTAAGTCCTGCAACGAGCGCAACCCACGCCCTATGTTGCCAGCGGGTAATGCCGGGAACTCTTAGGGGACTGCCCGCGTCAAGCGGGAGGAAGGTGTGGATGACGTCAAGTCATCATGGTTCTTACGGGTCGGGCTACAAACGTACTACAATGGCGTTAACAATGGGTCGCAATGTCGCAAGGCAAAGCCAATCCTTAAAAAACGCCCCAGTTCAGATTGCCCTCTGCAACTCGAGGACATGAAGTTGGAATCGCTAGTAATCGCTGATCAGAATGCAGCGGTGAATACGTTCCCGGGTCTTGTACACACCGCCTGTCAAACCATGAGAGTCGATTTCACCCAAAGTCGGTAGTCTAACGCAAGGGGACGCCGCCTACGGTGGGATTGGTGATTGGGGTTAAGTCATAACAAGGTAGCAGTACCGGAAGGTGCGGCTGGATCACCTCCTTTATAGAGAAAACCGTTTTCACGAAAACGGTCACCCAAGTCGACTGTCTGAATATCTCTTTTTGAAAATGATTCTGGTATCAGCAGAACTAATGTGCCGAAATCAGAAACAAGATTGGGTCAGTAGTTCAGTTGGTTAGAATGTCGCTCTGATACAGCGAAGGTCGAAGATTCGAGTTCTTCCTGACCCACCATTTTATTTGATGAGGTTGGAATCAGAAATGATTAAATCATTTTTGATTCCAGATGTTCTGAATGAATATCTTCGGAATCTGCTTTTATAGCAATACATTGTAAATCGGTTTTTAATGTCGCAAGTTAAAGGCATAGAAATATGTTTTTGATTTGTTGAACATCGTAATCTCAAAAATCTTTCTATATGGATAGTCAGAAATGACAATTCAATTCAAAGACAAGAATCAACTAATGCTTAAAAAACTCATTTAAGTTTCTTTTTAAGTTTGAAGACATTCTCTTCAAGCATAGATAAAAAGTAACAAAGGGTGTTTAGTGGATGCCTTGGCAATCAGAGGCGATGAAGGACGTGAAAGACTGCGATAAGCCCGGGTGAGGCGTCAATATCCTTTGACCCCGGGATTTCCGAATGGGGAAACCCAATCCTTATGGATTATCTTTGACTGAATACATAGGTCAAAGAAGCAAACGCGGAGAAGTGAAACATCTCAGTACCCGCAGGAAAAGAAAGCAAATGCGATTCCCTTAGTAGTGGCGAGCGAAAAGGGACCAGCCCAGTGGCCGAGATTTTAGATAGCAAAATGTGGTGGAAAACACAGCAACAATAGGTGATAGCCCTGTATGCGAAATCTAGTTTCTTGGTCCGAGAGTAGAGCCGGACACGCGAACCCGGTTTGAACATGGGGGGACCTTCCCCCAAGGCTAAATACTCCTGATTGACCGATAGTGAACAAGTACCGTGAGGGAAAGGTGAAAAGAACCCCGAAGGGGGAGTGAAATAGACACTGAAACTGAATACCTACAAGCTGTCAGAGCCGGTTTTCCGGTGATGGCGTACCTTTTGTATAATGAGCCAACGAGTTATTGTTGCATGCAAGCCTAAGTCGTTAGATGTAAGCGAAGGGAAACCGAGTCTGAATAGGGCGCCTTAGTATGCAGCAATAGACCCGAAGCGGGGTGATCTAGGTATGAGCAGGCTGAAGGCGGCGTAACAGTCGCTGGAGGGCCGAACGCACCAGTATGGCAACACTGGGCGATGACTTGTGTCTAGGGGTGAAAAGCCAATCGAACCCCGTTATAGCTGGTTCTCCGCGAAAACTATAGAGGTAGTGTCTTGTGTGTTCCTTGTTGGGGGTAAAGCACTGAAATGGCTAGGGGGAGTAAAATCTTACCAACCCATATCAAACTCTGAATACCAGCAAGTCATAGCACAGGAAACAGTCCATCGGTGCTAAGGTCGGTGGACGAGAGGGCAACAGCCCAGACCGCCAAATAAGGTCCCAAAATAATGATTAAGTGGGAAAGTGAGTCGAGATTCCAAAACAACCAGGATGTTGGCTTGGAAGCAGCCATCGTTTAAAGAAAGCGTAATAGCTCACTGGTCTATTAGAGTTTCGGCAACGAAAATGTAACGGGGCTAAAATCATTTACCGAATTTGCGGGTGGCGCGTAAGCGTCGCGGTAGCGGAGCATTCTGTAAGCCTGTGAAGCGTAAGGCGTGAGCCAGCGTGGAGGTATCAGAAGCGCGAATGTTGGCATGAGTAGCAGCTAATCAAGGTGAGAAACCTTGACGCCGTAAGAGCAAGGGTTCCTATCCAATGTTAATCAGGGTAGGGTGAGTCGACCCCTAAGGCGAGGCCGAAAGGCGTAGTCGATGGGAACACGGTTAATATTCCGTGACCAGCCGGTGAGTGACGAATTGCGTAAATTGTTAGACCTTATTGGATTGGCCTGGCAGTGAAGCAGTTCCAGGAAATAGCCCCGGCATAGATCGTACCCAGAACCAACACAGGTGCTCGAGTCGAGTAGACTAAGGCGGTTGAGAGAACTATGTTGAAGGAATTAGGCAAAATGCATCCGTAACTTCGGAATAAGGATGGCCTGTTTCAAGGCAACTTTAATCAGGTGACACAAACTAGGTGGGGGCGACTGTTTACTTAAAACCCAGGTCTCTGCTAAATCGTATAAGATGATGTATAGGGACTGACGCCTGCCCAGTGCTGGAAGGTTAAGCAGAGGTGTGCAAGCATTGATGTGAAGCCCCAGTAAACGGCGGCCGTAACTCTAACGGTCCTAAGGTAGCGAAATTCCTTGTCGGGTAAGTTCCGACCCGCATGAATGGCGTAACGATCTCCACACTGTCTCCAACATAGACTCAGCGAAATTGAATTCTCGGTGAAAATGCCGGGTACCCGCAGCTAGACGGAAAGACCCTATGAAGCTTTACTGCAGTTTCGTACTGGCACTAGGACTCATTTGCGTAGGATAGGTGGGACGCTTTGAAGGGCGGATTTTGGTTCGCCTGGAGCGGTTGGTGAAATACCACCCTGATGTGTTTTAGTGTCTAACCAGCGTTCCTGAACCGGGGCGTGGGACAGTGCGTGATGGGCAGTTTGACTGGGGTGGTCGCCTCCCAAAGTGTACCGGAGGCGCGCGAAGGTTTGCTCAGGCTGGTCGGAAATCAGCCGGTGAGTGCAATGGCAAAAGCAAGCCTGACTGCAAGGGGGACACCCCGAGCAGAGACGAAAGTCGGTCATAGTGACCCGGTGGTTCCGCATGGTGGGGCCATCGCACACGGATAAAAGCTACTCTAGGGATAACAGGCTGATGCTACCCAAGCGTCCATAGCGACGGTAGTGTTTGGCACCTCGATGTCGACTCATCGCATCCTGGGGCTGGAGCAGGTCCCAAGGGTATGGCTGTTCGCCATTTAAAGCGGTACGTGAGTTGGGTTAATAACGTCGTGAGACAGTTAGGTCCCTATCTACTGTGGGCGTTGGATATTTGAGCGAACTTGACCTTAGTACGAGAGGACCGGGTCGAACGAACCTCTGGTGTACCTGTTGTCGCGCCAGCGGCACTGCAGGGTAGCTATGTTCGGAACAGATAACCGCTGAAAGCATCTAAGCGGGAAGCTGGTCGCAAGATAAGATATCCCCATGAGTTCAGTTCTAGACCAGGACATTGATAGGCGGTGGGTGTAAGCCTTGTGAGGGGTTTAGCCGAACCGTACTAATCGAACCATTGACTTTTTATCTTTCGTTTGACTTGTTCAGACGAAATGCTTGAAGAGAAGTGTTGACAGATTCTAAAAATAAGTTATTATGATGTTCGCTGGATTTATTCTGGTGATTATTGAGCGGAAGTCACCCTCTGTTCCATCCCGAACCAGACAGGGAAACTCCGTATCGCCGATGGTACTTTGGCTTAAGCCACGGAAGAGTAGGTCGTCGCCAGAATAAATCTAGTTTTGATATTAAAAACCGAATTCGCCCCGCAAATGCGGGGCTTTGTTTTTCTTGTAACAGGAGTTTTATAAATGACGAAATATTCGGATAATTGGTCAGGTTGGACAGATGATGAAGTGTCGAAAAAAATAAACGGTTTTATTGAAAATCGCAAAACATATGATATTAACATAACAGATAAGGGCAATATATACCTTTATGTTACAAACAAAGGTGCGTATGGCATTGCCGGTAATCTTAAGATAAAATTTGGCACCGTTGGACGAAAAAACAACGACAAGGAAAATATTGTAACGATCAATGGCAAGACTGTTTATCAAAACAAAACTCCAGATTTATACGAGAATATCAAATTCCTTTATGATTGGTGCAGTCGTTCAAAGATGTCTTTTAAAGAAAAAGCGAAGAATTCGTTGTATAAAAACAAAGAAGTTTTATATGTGTTAGCACTGGCAGCCTGTGTGTTTGGAGTTTTTGGTTGGTATGGCGGAATTGTTCAAGATGCAACCAAACATCAGGATAAACAAAACGTTAAAGAGTTATTGAAACAGTACGAATTGGAACGTAACAAATCTGATATGGTCAATATCGATAGTTTAATTAATGTACACATGCGTTAATAAAGTCATCAAACGGGCTTTTTAACACAAGTTTGTTGACAATAAGTAAAATTGTGTTATTTTTTATCGGTGATAAAAAAGGATTGTTTATGTATACTATACCGGAAGAGTTTGATTCAAATTGGGAAAATAAGTCAGAAAAAGAGATTTTGGATAACATAATGAAACTGAACAAGAATCGCAAGAAATACGACGTGTTTGTTGAAGATGTACGGTTAAAAATAGAACACGATTTTACGGATTTGTCTGTGAATATTGTTTTTTATCCAATAGAGAAAAAAGGTACAGTGGTTAATGTTGCTAAAATTAATGGCAAAAACATTTACGGGGATAAATCACCGACATTGTATAATGAAGTAAAAAACCTTTATTATGATTGTAAACATGATCAAGAATCTCTGAAATTAAAAATAAAGAAAGTTTTCAGTAAAAATAAAGATAAAGTAAAACAAGTGGCAATCATTGGTGGATTGGTTCTATTAGGCATCGGTATTGAGATAATTGACATAAATTACGAAAATAAAAAACAAATCAAGGCAAAACAGGAAAAGATAGATTTTGCAAAAAGTATTTTAAAATCGTATGAAGCAGAACGTGCCAAAGGTGCCGTAAATATCGATAGTTTAATTAATCAGCACATAAAATAAAACATTTAGTTGTTGTTCTATTAATGTGATTGTTGTGTAGAAACAAAAGTTTTTGTTTCTATATACCAAAGATCAAATTGGCAATTTCGGCGATAAAAAACGCTGCAACAGTAACAATTCCGCAGATTTTAAGCATTTCATTAAAATGTTCCCGGAATCTTTTGCCGCGATAAAAAGCCAAGTTGAAGGCAAAAATAATTAAAATAGCAATTGCAAAAACAGACAAAATTGCAATTAATCTGTTGTGAAATACAAAAAATGGCAAAATCAACAAAACGCAAGTTGCCAAATATGCAACCCCTGTATATATCGCCGAAACGACCGCAATATTTTTATTAGTTGCCTTTACCGCCAGATAATTAGCCGCCGCCATGGAAAGCGCCGCGGTAATTGATGCAATTATGCATGAAATTATAATGAAGTCTGGGTTGTTAAATGTAAGACACAGCCCCGCAATAAGTCCGACCAGCGACACGATTGCATCGTGCATGCCAAGTATGATAGATGATTTTGGATTAAAGTTGTTTGTCATAGTGAATATTTTACAACTTTTGGGAGATTTATACAATATATGTTTTTTTAGTTGATAATGGGAAAATATTGTCTAAAGTGTCCATGTCGGAGAGAGCAAACAGATAAAGGTGTCTAAGAAATGAAAAAGAGTTTGGCTTTGTCCGTTATTGGATTTTTTGCGGCAACGATGGCAAATGCCGAAGTTGTTGAATTACATACTGATAATTGTGATATAAATGTTATGCGTGCCGAATTAAATCGTGCAGTTAGCGCGCATCATGCGGTTATCACAAAGGTCGTTTGTGATAAAGAAATTGAAAAACCTGTTGTTACAGAAGAAAAATCATGTGGTAAAGAATATGAAGAAGTGATTGCACGTGAATATTTTGTGCGCGAAACAGTTCAAACATATCGCCCAGTTGTTCATTATGAACCTGCGGAAACATATACAATTATGCGTGCGATTTGCGATGATATGGGTTGTTAAATTGTCAAGTAATTGATAAATAAACGCGTCCAATATGCTTGGACGCATTTTTTATTGTTTTTGTAATTTTTGCACTTGCATTTAATTCTTATTTATTTACAATCTTTTAGCTTTTTAATTAAAGGAGAACTTATGAGTAACAAATGGGTTTATACATTTGGTAACGGTGCCGCCGAAGGGCGCGCTGATATGCGGAATTTGTTGGGTGGCAAGGGTGCTAACCTGGCAGAAATGAATTTGGTTGGTTTGCCTGTGCCTGCGGGTTTTACAGTAACAACCGAAGTTTGTACATATTACTATGATAACAATCAAACATATCCAGCAGATTTGATGGATCAGGTTCAGGCTGGTATCAAGCATATTGAAAACATTATGGGCAAGAAATTTGCTGACATGGATAATCCATTGTTGGTTTCTGTGCGTTCTGGTGCACGCGTTTCTATGCCTGGGATGATGGACACTGTTTTGAATTTGGGTCTTAACGATGAAACAGTAAAAGCTTTGGCAAAATCATCTAATAATGAACGCTTTGCATACGATTCATATCGTCGTTTCATTATGATGTTTAGTGATGTTGTGTTGGGCGCAGATATTGATTTGTTTGAACACACACTGGAAAAGATGAAGGAAGAAAAAGGTTACAAGGTTGATACCGAATTAACTGCTGATGACTTGAAAGAATTGGTTGAAAAGTTCAAAGAAATTGGCGTCAAGATTGGCAAGGTTTTCCCACAGGATCCATGGGAACAGTTGAAATTGGGTATCGGTGCCGTGTTTGGTTCTTGGATGTCCAAAAAGGCCATCACATACCGCAAAATCAACAATATTCCAGGCGATTGGGGAACCGCTGTTAATGTTCAGGCAATGGTGTTTGGTAATTCTGGTGATGATTCTGCGACTGGCGTATGTTTTTCGCGTGACCCAGCAACTGGTGAAAACAAATACTATGGTGAATATCTGATTAATGCCCAGGGTGAAGACGTTGTGGCTGGTATCAGAACACCACAGCCAATGAGCAAAGATGAATCTGGCCGTGTGTCATTGGAAGAATCAATGCCGGATGTTTATAAAGATTTGTGTGATGTTCGTGAAAAACTGGAAAAGCATTACAAAGATATGCAAGATATGGAATTCACGATTGAACACGGAAAACTTTGGATGTTGCAATGCCGTAATGGTAAACGCACCGCTGCAGCAGCTGTTCGTATGGCGGTTGAAATGGTTGAAGAAGGCTTGCTGACCAAGGAAGAAGCAATTTTGCGTGTCGGTGCAGACCAGTTGAATCACTTGTTGCATCCTATGTTGGACCCAAAGGCAGAAAAGAAAGTTATTGCAACAGGTTTACCTGCATCCCCAGGTGCCGCCGTTGGCCAAGCGGTCTTTAATGCCGAAGATGCAGAAAAATGGGCATCCGAAGGAAAGAAAGTTATGCTTGTTCGTGTTGAAACATCCCCAGAAGATATCGCTGGTATGAACGCAGCCCAGGGTGTTATCACTGCACGTGGTGGTATGACATCGCACGCCGCGGTGGTTGCACGTGGTATGGGAACGCCGTGTGTATCGGGTTCGCCAGATATCAAGATTGATTACGAAACCAAGACATTGAAAACAACATCTGGTGCCGTTATTCACGAAGGTGATTGGGTGTCCATTGATGGTGCACGTGGCGAAATTATTGAAGGTCAGGTTCCAACCGTATCTGTTGAAATGACTGGTAACTTTGGTACATTGATGAAATGGGTCGATGAAATCAAGACTTTGACAGTCAAGGCAAATGCTGAAACACCAAAAGACGCAAAACAAGCGCGTGACTTTGGTGCCGAAGGTATTGGACTTGCACGTACAGAACATATGTTCTTTGACCCAAGCCGTATTCAAGATATGCGCGAAATGATTTTGGCAGACGATGTCGAAGGTCGCCGTGCAGCCTTGGCAAAACTGTTGCCATATCAAAAAGCGGACTTTGTTGAATTGTTCAAGATTATGGACGGTCTGCCAGTCACAATTCGTTTGATTGACCCACCACTTCATGAATTCTTGCCACACACCGAAGAAGATATTGCGGCATTAGCAGCACATATCGGTAAGTCGGTTGAATTCGTAAAACAACGCAGTGAAGCATTGAAAGAACAGAATCCAATGTTGGGACATCGTGGTTGCCGTTTGGCGATTACATATCCAGAAATCTGCGAAATGCAGACACGTGCGATTTTGTCAGCTGCGCTGGAATGCAAGAACAATGGTGTTATTGTTCACCCAGAAATCGAAGTTCCATTGGTCGGTTCGAAAAAAGAAGTCGATATCGTTAAATCTGTGATTGATGCAACAGCAAAGAGCTTGTTCGCAGAAACAGGTGACAGTGTTGATTACACTGTTGGTTCAATGATTGAATTGCCACGTGCGGCCCTGTTGGCAAATGAAATCGCAGAATCTTGTGAATTCTTTGAATTTGGAACAAACGATTTGACCCAGACAACATTGGGTATGTCACGTGACGATACTGGTAAAATCTTGGATGAATATCGTGCACGTGGTGTTTATGTTGCCGACCCGTTTGCATCGGTTGATCAATTGGGTGTTGGTCTGTTGATTAAAGATGCTGTGGCAAAAGCACGCGCAACCAAGGGCGATAAAATCCACCTTGGCGTATGTGGTGAACATGGTGGTGATCCAGACTCTATTGAATTCTTCCACAAGGTTGGATTCAATTCTGTATCATGCAGCCCGTTCCGTGTGCCAATTGCACGTCTTGCGGCAGCACAAGCGGCAGTTAAATTCCCACGGAATTAAAACGCAAATAAAAACCGCCCGTTTGGGCGGTTTTTTATAAAAAGAAATATGTTTTTATATATTCGTAATTAACCAGTTGGTTGATGCTGTTTTTGTCTAGACAGGGCGCGGGTAAAATGTTATAATAAAACATAAATATAGTGGTATTTTACCACGGAAGGAACTTATAAGGGCGGATTTGTGGGGTTTTTATCCGCAGGAGAGTAATTAATGAAAAGACATGAAATTGCGGGTTTGGCTAAAAATGCGGTCAGCACGGTGTTCTTGCTGGCGGGTGCGTTTTTTGTTTGTTCGACATTTTTGTCTATGCGTGCGGTGTTTGCTGATCCGATTGCACCAACTGTTACACCAACGGTGGTCGGTGTAAATTCACCACGTGCAAATGCGACATCCCGTGCTTCGGCGCGCAGCAATGGCGCAGTGCGTGTTCGTGGAACAATACCGTCTGTATCGCGAACAACGACACCTGCAACGGCAACACGTAATGTTGTTTCGCGTGCTACGGCAACGCGCAATAATACAACGCGTGGCGTTGTTTCCCGTAATAATAATGCACGTGGTTCTGTTGCGCGTAATGTTGTTGCACGTACAACACAGGTTCAGACCCCATCACGAGTATCTTTGACGGGCAGTGCAATCCGTGGAAACTATGGCGCGGCGGCAACAAACACATATACATATCTTTCGAATAAATTGTATTCTGGAAACTATTCAAACATTATTGATTCCACGACTGGTTTGATTTCAGCTGAGGCTTATCAGGCATGTTTGGAATCGTATTACACATGTATGGATGAAATCTGCACGGCGCGCAGTGCGGCAAAACGTCGTTGTTCATGTGCGGCACGTGTGACCAAGTTTATTGAAGCAGAGGAAGCGCTAAATGCATCCAATGAAGAATTGATTAAGGCGTCTGGTGAATTGGCGTTGTTAATTGCAAACAAGGGTAAAGATGTTTCCGAAGCGTTCCAATTAACCGATGCAGAAAAAGTTATGAACTGTGTTTCGTGGCAGGAAACCAAAACAAAATATGGTGAAAATTCTGATGAATTAAAAGATTGGTGTGCAAACCATATGTTTTATGGGGAAGATGGCAGCAAGGCTACATGTAATCCATCTTATTGCTCTTCGAATGGAAATACTTTCGGATTTGATATAAAGAATATTGAAGGTTCTGGCAGTGATATATTGGCAACATTACAGGCATGGGCAGATGCAAAAGATAAATCGTTGTCCTATGTTCAAGATGATAAAGCAAAACTGTT
>CADAHF010000001.1 GCA_902787665.1 uncultured Pseudomonadota bacterium | reverse complement strand
TGGTAGAAAAATCTTGTTTTGCAACGAAGATTTAACATCAATAGATTTACCAAACGTCAAAGAAATTGATGATGACTTCTTGTTACACAACAAAGGTTTAACATCTATAGATTTACCAAACGTTAAAGAAATTGGTAAATGTTTCTTGTTACACAACACATGTTTATCATCAATAAACTTGCCAAACGTTGAATATATTCGTGATGAGTTCTTGGAGCACGACTATCATGCCTTGAAATCGATAAATTTACCAAATGTCAAGGAAATTGGTGGCGGCTTCTTGTCACAAAACAAAAGTTTAACATCAATAGATTTACCAAACGTTGAAAAAATTGGTGAATTCTTCTTGGCATTCAACGAAGATTTAACATCAATAGATTTACCAAACGTCAAAGAAATTGGTAACGAATTCTTGTCAGGTAACAAAGATTTAACATCGATAGATTTACCAAACGTTGAAAAAATTGGTGCGCGCTTCTTGTCAGACAACAAAGATTTAATATCGATAGATTTACCAAATGTCAAAGAAATTGATTATAACTTCTTGTTTTGCAACGAAGGTTTAACATCAATAGATTTACCAAACGTTAAAGAAATTGGTGATAACTTCTTGTGGTGCAACCACAGCTTAACATCGATAGATTTACCAAACGTTAAAGAAATTGGTGATAACTTCTTGTGGTGCAACGAAGGTTTAACATCAATAAATCTGCCCAAAGAATACGGTTGGTTGGCTCAAAAATTGTTAGTAGCAAAAAATAATAGCAAGATACAGAAACTAAAAAATGCAGAGAAAAAAGTATTGAAAAAAACAACCAAAAAAATGCAGAACAAAACCGTTTCCGACAACAGCAGATAAAAACAATAAAAACACCGCCCGTTTGGGCGGTTTAAGATTATAATTTACTGGCGGATGGTGAGGGATTCCCTCGGCACTTTGTGCCTGTGGGCAAACCGTAACGATTTGGCTGCACTATGTTTGCCAAATCTACTTGTTTTCGAACTCGGCAACTTTGTTGCTGTGTCCAACCCTATACACCCACACATTAAATAAAACCCGGGACTAACCCGGGTTTTATTTAACTGGCGGATGGTGAGGGATTCGAACCCCCGGACGAGTTACCCCGTCAGCGGTTTTCAAGACCGTCGCATTCGACCGCTCTGCCAACCATCCTAAACTTTTTCATTTTTCCGCCGGTCTTTTCAAACCAACGGCTATCTCAACCAGGGTCACCCATGGTTTTCGCCTTTGCACTGCGCCTATTCTATATTTATTTTTTCTTAAACGCAAATATATTTTGTGGGGTTGATATATTACACACACCAACAATAAAATCAATCAATGCCCATGGTACAGTTATAATCATACCAAAAATTGTACAACTTAACACCAACATACAAAAACCAGTACCAATTTTACCCGCATAAAAACGATGAACGCCGATTACGCCGAAAAACCAGCACAGTATCAGGTATACCGCGACTGATTTAGATAAATCGAATTCGCGATAGCCACATTTTGGACACGCCAGCGCCCGATCAGAATAACGACGACCACATTCACGACAATAAATCATAGCCATATTGACACCCCCGTTTTATTTTTTCTTAAATGCAAATGCAAAAATTACCACACCTGCAATAAACATTATCCCCGACAGCAACATTCCCATCGTTAAACCCCATGAAGTTAAGAAACCGATTTGTGCATCGGGCATACGAAATTGTTCACAGAAAATACGAATAACTGCATACGCCATACCCATAATACCCGCCAATGCACCCGGATATTTACGCAAATTTGTCCACCGATACAATGCTGCCATTAACAAAAACAGAAACAACCCTTCGCCCAGCGCTTCATAAATTGGGCTTGGGTGACGCGGAACTGGTGTTTCGCCACGGAACACTACTGCCCATGGAACATCTGTTGCGCGCCCCATAATTTCCATATTAATAAAATTCGCAATACGACCAAAAAAAAGTCCAATCGGTGCGACCACTGACATCATATCCAGCACAGACATTGTGCGAATTTTATTTTTACGCGCAAACAACCATGTTGCAATTAATACACCGGCCAGCCCCCCATGAAAACTCATTCCGCCATGCCACACCGCTAAAATTTCCAACGGATGCGTAATAAAGAAAATCGGGTCATACAACAGCACATATCCCAACCGTCCGCCAATCACCACCCCCAAAATAACAGCAGTTAATAAATCGTCCAGTTGTTTTTTATCCATTTTAATAGGCGACTTTTTGGACGACAACATTTTACGAAACAACCAATAACCAAATAAAAAACCGGCGATATACGCCAGCGCATACCACCGCACATTCAGCCCAAACAGGCTGAATGCAACTGGTGAAATTGGATTAATTACTATCGCCACAGATGATTACCCGCGTTGTTTTTTCGCAAGTGCTGCGGTGAAAAATGTATCGACAGCAATATCTTTTATTTCCATAGATTTCTTTAAAGCAGCCTCATAATCACCCTTGTCGACTTCTTTCATTATTGCTGTCAGTATCATATGTGCCGATGCCATAGCAAGCACTTCTCTGCGAATTGTTTGTTTGCAACTGTCAATAATTTCCTGACATTTTGCAATTCTCTTTTCATTGGGCATCTTAGAAGATTTTTCTTCTCTGATTTTTTCATCATTTTGCTTGATGCTGGTTATAAGAAATTTAATATCTTTCTGTCTGTCACTAGAGTTTTTAGGACCAAGTTTAGTTGGTATTTTGTCCCAGTTTGGATTTGAACGTGTGCGCTCTGACATAATATACATCCTTTTTTATTTTTGTTATTCTTTTTACTATTGAATTTATAGTTGCTTTGTATTATATAATTGTATCATATAATATGGAAACAACAAGGAGAAAATTATGATTCAGTCCAGAAAACCAGTTCGTGTATCAAAAAGCGGTGACGGTATGGCAAAATATCTTAAACGCGTGTTCACAATAATGTGTGGTGCGGTTGGATTAACCGCGGTTGCATCTTTCTTAACCATGGCAACACCACTGTGGACGGCATTGTTTACATCAACAGGTTTATCAGCATTTTATTATATTTTATTGTTTGGTGGACTGGCACTGTCCATTTGGGCCCAGGTTCGTGCATTTCGCATGACACCAGTAATGGGCGGTGTGTTATTGGCACTGTACGCAATAATGATGGGAATCGTTTTAACGCCGTTGTTATTGGTTGCGGTGGTTCATAACCCATGGACAATCTTGTTTGCGTTTATAATCGCGGCGGTTATGTTCGCATGCATGGCGATGTTTGGATATAAAACAATCAAAGATTTATCGTTTTTGGGGCTGTTCTTGTTTATGGGTATGATTGGTCTTATTCTTGTTGGAATTGCGTCTTTCATTTGGCCGTCATTGGTTGGTGGCACATTTGGCATGATTGTATGCTTGCTTGGTGTGTTAATATTCGCACTGTTTACCGCATACGATATGCAAACATTAAAGCATGCGTATAATTACATCGGTGGTGATGAAACGCAAAAGAATCAGTTGGCTGTATTGGGTGCGTTGCATTTGTACATTTCGTTCATCGCGATGTTCCAGTATATTTTAAGTTTACTTAACCGCGATTAATCAAAGGATATTAAAATGGCATATAAAATAGATAAATCACAATGTATTGGTTGTCACACTTGTGCGGGCGTTTGCCCAATGGGTGCAATTACAACAACACCGGACGGCAAATGCGCCATTGACCCAGCGAAATGTGTATCATGTGGAACTTGCGCAGCAATGTGTCCAGTAAATGCAATAAAGGCCGAATAAAATTCGGGGCGTATGCCCCGTTTTATTTGTATTTACCCTTGCAAAATATGTTTTTCGTTATAGAATAACCCCGTAATTAAATGGAGATATAAATTATGCCAGCAAAAAGTGTTAATGATATTGTCGCATTGTGCAAGCGTCGTGGGTTTATTTTCACCGGGTCTGAAATTTATGGTGGCTTGGGTGGTGCGTATGATTATGGTCCGTATGGTGTTGAATTGATGAAAAACATCCGCAATGCGTGGTGGAACGCCATGATTTATTCCCGTAATGATATTGAAGGGTTAGACGCTGCATTAATATCAAACCGTTTGTTGTGGAAATATTCTGGGCATGAGGCTTCTTTTTCCGATCCACTGGTTGAATGTAAAAAGTGCGGCACCCGCATGCGCCAGGATAAAATGAAAGATCCGACAAAATGCGATAACTGTGGTTCAACCGAAATTACCGAACCACGTGCATATCAGTTGATGATGGGGTTGTCCATTGGTGCGATGGCTGACGGTGCAATAAATGCTTATTTGCGTCCAGAAACTGCAACAACGACTTACGTTAATTTCAAAAATGTGCTGGATGCGAAACCGCACAAATTGCCATTTGGTATTGCCCAGATTGGTAAAGCGTTCCGTAATGAAATTTCCCCACGCGGTTTTGTTTTCCGTATGCGTGAATTTGAACAGGCGGAAATGCAATACTTTGTAAATCCGGCGGACGATGAAAAATATTTTGAACAATGGAAGGCGACACGTCTTGCGTGGTGGATTGATGTTTTGGGAATACCGGCTGAAAAATTGCGTTTTTTGCCACACGAAAAATTGGCGCACTATGCAAAAGCCGCAGTCGATATTGAATATGCTTTCCCAGATGGCTTTGATGAAGTCGAAGGTGTCCATAATCGTCAAGATTTTGATTTGGGTTCACACACAAAATCACAAGATGAATTCAAGATTCATGCAAAGGTTCTGGAAAACAAAGACAGCACAACAAAATTGTCTTATTCCGATGCGCAAACTGGCGAAAACTTTATTCCGTATGTCATTGAAACGGCAATGGGTGTGAACCGTGCAATGTTGGCTGTTATGATTGAGGCATATACCGAAGAAGAACTGGGCGACGGTAAATCACGCGTTGTGTTGAAATTAAAGCCATGGTTGGCACCGGTAAAGGCTGCGGTTATTCCATTGGCACGTAACGTCCCAGAATTATTGGAAATATCAAACAACATTGAAAATGATTTGCGCAAATTGGGCATTGGCCGTATTGAATTGGAAAACAGCGGTAACATCGGTAAAAATTATCGCCGCCATGATGAAATTGGGACACCAGTATGCATAACGGTTGACCACCAAACAATTGAGGACGGCACCGTCACATTGCGTTATCGTGATACAATGGAACAGGTGCGTGTTCCAATCGCCGATGTCACGACCAAAGTTTTGGACATCGTGAAACAATAAAAGACCACCGCCGATGGCGGTGTTTTTTTTCTACCCCGTCTTGTTCGCTTTGCTCACAATCCACCCCTTCGTCTAACGAAGGGGATTTTTTCTCTGGAATCATACCGAAATCCCCTTCAATCGTTGAAGGGATGGCGCGAAGCGACGGGATAGTCATTGTCATACCGACGCAGGTCGGTATCCATTGCGCCGCAGGCAAATAATGATTATTGCTGCGCAGCAGTGGGCCCCGGCCTACGCCGGGGTGACAGAAAATCAAAAACCGCCCAAACGGGCGGTTTTTATTATTTTGCTTCTTCTTTCTTTGCGTTTCGCTGTTCATACAGTTTTGCAAAGTCAACTGGTTGCATCGCAAATGGTGCCAATCCCGATTCCGATGTCGCACGGGTAATAAGCGCGCGAACCGCCGGGAACAACAATGTCGGCACATCAATCAACAAAGTGCGCTTTTTGGCTTCTTCGTCTTTTTCTTCTTCCATTTGAACCAAACCAGAATATGTTGATTCAATCATGAACACTGTTTTATCATTTGCTTCCAGTTTCGAATGAACCTTGGTAATCAAATCAACCAAGAATAAATTGTTTTCAGAACCCTTAATTTGGATATCAATATTGATTTCCAATTTTGCCTGGGTGTTTTCCTGTTTAAAGAATAATTCCGGCACATTTGGGTTTTCAAATGAAAAGTCCTTTAGAAACTGAGAAATGATATTAAATTTTGCCATCGCGATTGCTCCTTTTTTTACGCATCAATTTGTGATAAAATATATATAACATTTATTTTTGCATTTTACAAGTGGGGGGACATTAAAAAAATGAGAAAATTCATAAAAAATTTGTTTTTTATCGTGCTTTGTGGCTTTGTTTTGGCATCTTGCGACCTGTCCACGCCGACACACACTGGCGATAAATCAATTGCACCGGGAACAAATCTTAAAAAAGTATCTTATAACGACCTGCCTGGATGGCGCGATGACGATGTCCGCTATGCTTTGCAGGCATTTCGTAATTCGTGCAAAGCCAAAATTCAATATACTGGCCGCGTTATTCCAGACCGCGCATTATTCGAAGAAAAATGCCGTATGTTGCCGTCTGCGTCTGCGGATGTGGCGACAGTGCGCGCTTGGTTTGAATCGCATTTTCAACCGTACAAGATTTATAACGATAATGGTACCGACACCGGCACTTATACCGGATATTATTCCCCAATTATAAAGGGCAGCCGGACAAAAACCGCCGAATATAACGAACCTTTGATGGGTGTTCCAACCGATGGCCGCAATTACAAGGGTGTTGAAAAGAAGAAAATTGTCGAACAAAAAATCGGGCGCGTTTTATACTGGGCGAACATTGTCGATGTGCAAAATATTCAAATCCAAGGTTCCGGAATGTTGCAACTGGACGACGGAAAAATGGTAAAATTGAACTTTGCCGCCGTAAACGATATGCCGTTCAAATCAATCGGCGAAGAATTACGCAATCGCGGCATCAGACCCGAAGGTGGCTATTCCGCAGATGCGGTTTGGAAACACCTGAAGAAAAACCCGAAACTTGCCCACGATGTGATTTATAAAAATCCGCGTTATGTGTATTTCTATGAATCTGTGCCACCAGATGTAATTGGTAAAATCGGCACACCATTGTCCAAGATTCGCAGTATCGCCATGGATGACAGTATTTATACCCTTGGGCTGCCGGTGTATATCAGCACGAACCTTTCCGATGGGCGCAAATTCCAGCGATTGATGATTGCCCAAGATACTGGTTCCGCCATTCGTGGTTGGATACGCGCAGATATTTTCTTTGGCAAGGGGGACGAAGCATATAAATATGCCCACGGTCAACATGCTAAAGGTCAAATGTTTATCTTAATGCCACGGGAATATACATATGTCAAACCAACAAAATAAAATTGAAAAGCGTACCGAACGTCCGCAAACACTTGCTGCGGCATTGGGTGGTTTGATACGAATTTTCGGTGGACACGCATCTGATGCAGACCTGGCTGCGCGTTGGGCGGAAATAATGGGTGATGACATTGGGGGTATATCAACACTGGCGGGCATAACAAAAACACGCGATAAAAAATTTAACATTGCGGTAAAGCCAAAAAATCCAGCATTTGCATTACAGTTATCATATTCTGTACCGGAAATAACAAAACGCATAAATAAATACTTTGGCTATGACGCCGTAAACAAAATAACATTTAGAAAATGACACGCATATTGGGCATTGACCCGGGACTTTTACATACTGGTTGGGCGATAATTGATACCGCGGGGTCAAACCGCAAGTATGTGGCAAGTGGCGTTATATTACCAAAAACAAATGGCACCCTGCCCGAACGATTGGCAATAATTTTTAACGAAGTTTCAAAATTGATTGATACTTTTTCGCCAAATCAATGCAGCATTGAAATCACATTTGTAAATAAAAATCCACGCACAACTCTTATCTTGGGACATGCACGTGCGGCGGCGATTGTGGCGGTATCAACACGCAATATTCCAATTTACGAATATGAACCAAACAAGATAAAAAAAGCACTAACTGGTGCGGGTCATGCTGATAAAAGTGCGATTGATAAAATGGTAAAAATTTTACTGCCAGCGGCAAATCCAAAAACGCCGGACGAAGCAGACGCAATTGCCATCGCCCTTAGCCATGCTAACATGTCGGCATTGGAACGCTTTATTCCCTAATTCTCTGATAACTTTGCAAGATTTGGGTTTGTAATTTTTTATCCATTACATGTGACGACATATATTTTTTCATGCTTTTTTCATCATCTGCGTTCATATTATAAATCATATACAAAATGTCAGAACTTAAATTCGTCTTTAAATTAAACTTTTCATTAAATTGTATTTGGAATTTTAACGCACGCATAACTGTTTGTGGTTTTCCATACAAAACAGTTCCACCGGTTTTATCATATATAACATGTTGCGGACTGATTGTTTTTGATTCCATAAATTCATCAAAGAATACTGATTCAATTATTTTGTTATCGTGCATACGATAATACAAACTGTTACAATTAAAATCAAAGTAATTTGCAATGATGCCTTCGGGTTCATTTGTATATTGCTGGAACACATCAACGGTGCCAAAGTTTTTAACAAAAACCTTTACCCCGCCAAGGGAATTTTTACGCATACCCAAAATATTTGGATTTTTATGCGGTTGCGATAACGGTTCAGGCAAAATCACCACCACCAACGACACACATGTTACGAACATTTAATGCACTTGCAACCCGCAACACAGTATTCGTAAATTCCACCGGCACATTTATTAAAGAGTCTTTGTTTGTCATCATTTGAACTTTGAAATCTGAACTTTGAACTTTAAAATAAAAATGCCCGAACGGGCATTTTTATTTTCTTACGCCGCGGCGGTGAATACCTTTTGCACGTCGTCGTTATCTTCCAGCGCATCTACCAATTTTTCAACCTTGGCATATGCTTCGTCGTCCAAATCCATCGGCATATTTGGAATCCAAGTTAATTCCGCGCTTTCTGGTTCACCCAAAACATCGGCAATCGCCTTTTGTGCGGTCATAAAATCGTCTGGCTTGGTTGTGATAATGAAACCTTCATCCGAAGTTTCCAAATTGTCAGCCCCCGCATCCATAACAATTTCCATCATTTCGTCTTCGGTTTTGCCGATTGATGCCGGATACATAATTTGACCAGCACGTGTGAACATAAACACGACCGAACCTTCTTCGCCCATATTACCACCATTTTTCGCAAAGATATTACGGACTTCTGGCACTGTTCTGCGTGGATTATCCGTCAATGCTTCAACAATAACAGGAACGGCACCCGGGCCATAGCCCTCATAACGCACGGCAACATAGTTTTCGGTATTGCTGCCCGATGCTTTATCAATTGCGCGTTTAATATTATCGTTTGGCATAGAATTTTTGCGTGCCTGTAAAATCGCCAGACGCAGACGTGGATTATTGTCTGGATTTGGGTCGCCCAACTTTGCCGCCATTGTTATTTCACGCGCCAATTTGGTAAACAAACCACTGCGCGCCGCATCAACCAGCCCTTTCTTGTGCTGAATATTGTGCCATTTGCTGTGTCCACTCATATTTGACCTTTTGATTATTTTAGATTACAATTACAGCAAAAGGATAACAGATGATTGGAAAATTGCAAGGCATTGTTGATTATATTGGCGACGGGTTCATAATTTTATTGGTGCATGACGTCGGGTACAAGGTTTACACCCCCGAATATCTGGCAAAGGGTGCGACTGTTGTCCTGTGGATTGAAACGATTGTGCGTGAAGATTCCATCCGTCTTTTCGGGTTTGGCAGCATTGCGGCGCAAAACCTGTTTAATCAATTAACGACCGTTTCTGGCGTGGGGCCAAAGGTTGCGCTTTCCATAATGTCAACGATTAAAACCGACACTTTGATGTCCGCAATCGCAACCGGGGACGCAAAAACAATCGCAACCACACCAGGCGTTGGGAAAAAGGTCGCTGAAAAAATTATTGTCGAATTGAAATCAAAAATCGGTGGTGGATCATTTGACTTTGGCGGTGGCGACACGGCCGGCGGTGCATTACCCGATTTATTGGCGGCACTGGAGGCACTGGGTTATCGCCGTTTGGACATTATCGATATGGCACAAAAATTGGTTGCTGACAATCCAAACGCAGATGTTGCAACATTGGTTCCAATCGCATTGAAACACATAAGCGGGAATAAATAGCATGAATAACGATACAATTTTTGCGCTGTCCAGTGGCCATGGAAAATCAGGTGTTGCAGTTATTCGCATATCGGGTACAAACCTGTCTGATTTCATGGAACATATCGTTGGGCGGTTTGGTCCAACACCACGTCATGCGTATTTTGTGAATTTAACCGACAATGCGGGCGAAATTATTGACCAATGTATCGTGACATACTTTGCCGCGCCCCACTCTTTTACCGGCGAAGACGTGATTGAAATCGCATCGCATGGTGCGCCCGCGGTTATTGAAAAAATCTTTGAATTTTTATCATCGAACAATATGCGTATGGCAACCCCAGGTGAATTTTCCAGACGCGCGTTTTATAACAACAAAATGGATTTGGCGGACATTGACGGTCTTGCCGCGTTATTGGACGCACAAACCGATGTTCAACGCAAATCTGCATTGTCATCCATGATGGGTCGCGACAGCAAGATTTACGATGCATGGCGGTCGCAAATGATTGAAATCGCCGCATACAGTGCCGCGATTTTGGACTATGATGCAGACGATTTACCAAAAAACATCGGCAAAACGGTTCGTGAAAAAATCAAAAAATTATATGGTGAAATAGATAACGCGCTTTCGCGCTATGCAGCGGCGCGTGCGGTTCGTGGCGGTTTTAATATCGCACTTGTTGGCGAACCAAATGTTGGTAAATCTTCACTGTTTAATGCGATTTTGGGGTCAAATCGTGCGATAGTGTCCGACATTCCGGGGACAACACGTGATGTTGTGTCCGCGACAATTGATATTGATGGATATTTGGTAAATTTATCTGATACGGCGGGGCTGCGTGATAATACAGACGACAAAATTGAAAAGATTGGAATCGAACGGACGGAAAACGAAATCAAAAATGCCGACCTGGTTCTGCGGATTGTGTCCACGGAACAAAGTTCAAATTTCAAAAATCAAAGTTCAGATAATGAAATTATCATTATCAACAAATCTGATTTATTGAAAACAAAAAAATTTAAAGACGCGATTTATGTTTCGGCAAAAACGGGCGATGGAATGAACGATTTGATGAACGAAATCCGTACGCACCTGCATAAATTAACAGACGGCATGGAAAACGCGCTTGCAATAAACGCCCGCACAAAAACATTACTGGAAAACGCGCATGATGAATTAAAATCTGCGATTGATATTGATGGTGAAAACTATGATTTAATTTCCGAACACGTGCGCAGTGCTGCAGATAGCATTGGCAAAATACTTGGAACCATCACTGCAAGCGATGTAATGGACGCTACATTTGCACAATTATGTTTGGGAAAGTAAGACCAAGAAAATAAAAAACGCCCATACGGGCGATTTTTTTATTCTTTCACACTCGGTATAATCACAACATCGTTATAATAAGACAAGAAGCGATTTCCAGTCACACAATAAAACTTTTGCAGTGAATCTTTGTATTCACGAACTGCAGACACCCAACGGTCATCAATATCACTCTGTGCACCCTCGTATGCAGTGAATGCACCCAGCGCCCCACCAGCACCCGCGCCAACAAGCGTGCTTTTCAAACGCGCCTTGTTACCCAAATCGATAATACCACCGTCTTTAGCGCTGTCCGTCATCGGAACAAAATCTTCCATTTTTGCATTTTCAATCGGTTTACCGACAGCATTACCATTCACATCACGTTTATATATCGGGATGTTTTTATGATTGTCTTTCTGATTGTCTTTCCATGTATTAAATTCTGCTTCTGTATTGCCCAGTGCTTTAACATTAAAACCCGATAAATCTTTTATCACCACTGGTATTGGCATACCGTCTTCTTTTTTAGCCCCAGATATTAATGCAAACGTCTGGTTACCCTGGCCGCTTACCATTTCTTTGGAACCATTTGTTTGTTCTTCGATATGATATACATTACCAGAAAATATTATTTCTTGTATCTCTGTTTCAGTCATATTCTTTAACAATTTCGCATTATCATCATTGCCAAACGTAATTGATAACAATCCGTATTCAGATTCACATTTTGTGTTATCAAGACTACAACGCATAACAGTTTTGCGGTCGGATAAATCAACATAATAATTATGTGACGATGTATCAATTGCTTTTCCCGATATTAAATTACCCAACAAACACGGACCAGTATCGCATTGTTTAATACTTAATACTTCATTACCAGATGCAATCATATTACCAGCCGCAGCACCAGCCGCAGCATTAACACCCGCAGACATAATCATATTGCCCGCTTCATATCCGGCATACGCACCGCCAGCACCGATTGCAGCGCCACCAAGCGCACCAATCACAGTGTTTTGCATTTTGTTTTTATCAGTTCCAATGAAACCATCTTTGCCAACATCATTTCTGCCACTGATATTACCGCCGATTGCCCCAACCAACGCCGCCGCCGCTATTTTCATACCGGCATTTTGCTTTTGTTCCTGGTTCATAACGGCAACCACATCTTCGACCGTTGGTTCAGCATCTGCGGGAAACACAACGCGTTGCGCATCAAGTGTATATGATGTTTCTGGAAACGCAGAAATATTACAATCAATCGTTGTTCCAGCCGCAATATTGGCACGCGCTAAAACCGCATCGCCACCATTTTGTCCCATTTGATATCCACGCAATTCAACAACAGCCGTGCAAGTTTTTGCACCACCCATACCAAGTCCCGCGGTTGGACGCGCAATTTCAAATTCACCAGTTGGATATATCTGTTGACAAGATTCTAATTGTGATTCACCAGCTGATTTTGCATCACGCGCAGAATCATTTCCAGAAGTGGTCGCAATATCATTTGTCGATACGACCTGATTCATCGCCTGATATTGCGCCATTTGATTTGCATAATATTGATTTTTTGTTGCATTTCCGATACGCACCGCAGAAAACGCATCACCACCCGCCACAATACCAACCATTGCGACAAACAATGAATAATGCATAATCAAATTCTTGCGTGTCATATCTTTTGTGTCTTAGAACTGTAATCTTAAACGCGCACCAACATCAACCATCGACAGACGCCCGCTTTCATACCAGTTGGTATAGTGGTAAACACTGTCGTATTGTCCCTGGGTTTCAAGTGTTGGCGACGAACTGTCTTTCAACCATTCTGTCTGTGACATAACGATACTGCCCGATGTTTTCACACGACCCAAATTCGTATAGCGAACAAAGAAATCAACCTTTAATCCACCCGACAATTCGGTTGTAACACCACCTTCAAGCATAAATGCCAGCTGTTCGGTTGTTCCGCCATTGTGATACGCGATAATATCAGAAACACCCGACAATGTTCCATCTGGCACAGTTGGTAATTGTTCATCTGTCAATTCATAGTAATAGTTATTATCCGACACAATATAATCGGCAATCGTATTTAACGACAAACCAGCACCCACACCAACATACGGCCGCAGTGAACCGCCCGCCAAATAACCGGTATATGAATCGATGTTATAATACACATTTAACATCGTTGCGTTTGCTGTAATTGCGCCACCATCAACGGTCGCCAGTGCATATCCGCCATTTCCAGTTGATGTTTCAACACTGCTTGGATACGAAAGACCACTATAACGCAGATAAGAAAAATCAACACGCACATCGTTATTAATCGCGGCACCAACCGATAATTGTAACGGAATTACTGTATCTTTTTCAAAATCAGCCGCCTTGAACGCCCCTGGAACAAAGAAAGCCTTTTCTTTATCGGCATAATCTGCACTTATTGAACCCATAACAGAAGCACTGTATCCAACCGACATACCGATATACAAACCACTGTCTGCCAATCTGTCGAATTCAGCCGGTTGATAATATTGACGTCCCGCTGCAATCGCATTTGAGCCAACCTTTGGCAAAGCGCCGGTAATACGCGTTGGACTTGCCGCAACATTCGGGTTTACATAGATAACCTGACCCTGGGCTGGAACAGCAACAGTATTATTTGGCATACCATTTGTTGCCATTTGGGTCGACATAGACGCATTTTGATAAACCGGATAAACGGCACCCGCCCCATATGGCGCGCCAAACATTACCCCAACCAAAGCGGCAGAAATGCTGAACTTTTTCATTCTCGCTCCGAATTCCTTTTGTTTTATTATATCATAAAAAAGCCCTATAAAAAAGCATTTTGTATAGACAAAAAATAACCCCCACTAAAAAGTGGGGGATTTTTTTACTTTTTTCGTCCGATTATTAGAATTTAACATTCAAACGAACACCAAATTCCGCCTTGAAATCGGTGGTACTGCCAGACAAGCGTTGACCATTGTCAATGGTATTTTCAACAAAAGCCGCAACCTGCATAGAATCGCTTGCTTGATATGCAACAGTCAAACTTTGCGCAAATTCACTAAATTCGTCATGCATATCTTTAAAATGATTCAAAGCATCGCTGATGCCACCTGCAACCACTGTTGCACTGCCAGGAACACCTGGAAGATCGCTAAAACTCATTTTTGTATGAACTTTTTTAATACCATTTTCTGCATGGTAAGTATATTTCAAGCCCAAACCAAAAGACCAACGATCGTTAACCTGGTAAAAAGCATTGACACCAAAGTCATATTCCGTTGTTGATTTCAAATCAACAGATATTTTTTCTGGTGACACGACTGTTGTTAAAGGAATGTGTGGCACACCCGATCTCACATCATCCAAATAAACTTTGGACAAATCAATTTCGTTATTGTGGTTGCCCCATGTGCGCAACAATTCAACAAATGCGCTTGTTGTCCAACGGTCCCAAACCTTGCCGAATTTGGTTCCAACATGATATCCCCAACGACCATTCGAGAAGTTATCATATTTAAATGTTGTATCCAAAGGAGACTTCCCTTTGTTAACCAACGAACCTTGCATCTTGCTGATACCACCCAAGTGGAAATCGCCATAAACGTCCCAGATAAAATCTTCGGACAAAATACGATATGTTGTTCCAATACGCCCAAGGTGGAAACCATAACGTTCTACATCACGATTGTGTGTATAACCAACCTGGCCATGGACAGTCCAACGGTCCGTAATACCATAACCCAATTCTAATGACGGACGCCAAATTGGAAATTCTTGTTCACCATCGTGGAACAATTTTTTCTGTGCATCGTTGCTGTCGGTAACCTTATACATCACACCGAAACCAACTTTGCTGTATAATTCACCAGCGCTTGGCAAATACAATGGATTTTCCATGTTGCTAAGTGAATTTGCGATATACGGACTGTCCGCTAATGCTGGTGCGGTCAAAACCGATGCCGCAATCGCAAGTTTTAAAGTTTTTTTCATCTTTTTTACTCCTTGTTTTGATGAAACACACCGACCCCCATTATTGGCAAGATCGGGAACCATACCAACGCCGCAAACCATCGGTGGCAATTTTTACAATATGGTTAAGAACACTTTGCTATATCCTGGGAATAAAGTCAAAAGAAAGTTTATCTTGACATAACACTTGAAACTGATTATGCCAAACATTATAATGATACATGTAAACAAGAACAAAGAAAACACAAAAGGGGGCTGCCATGCAGAAAAGCACAAACAACATGGCCCAGGTTGCCAAAACCCAAAAACCAAAGAAAAAACATATTATTCCAAAATCTGATCGTAAGAAACTTGCGATTGCATATTATCAACTTTATCGTGCAATGTTTCTAAAGGGCTTGCTTTCACGCATGACGATTGGCGCGGCTTCATATAACGCGTTTCAGTTTATAAGTGCCAAACTATCAACGATGGACAAAAGCAATCCTGTTACGAAGTTTTTAATTCGTGTAAATGAACGTCGTTCAAAACGCATTGCAAAACGCATCATGACAAGCAGCAATCGTAACGCAAATGTTTCGTTTACATCGGAAAACAGTCAAAAACTTGAATCTAAAATTCCACAGTGGATAAACAAGACATTGGCTACATTTAACACACTGTCGGCAAAATATAAACCGATGGCAAAGCGTGTTACAAAACCAGTACAACAGTCGACGGATTTACCAACGGTTGCACATTATAAAAAACAATTGTCGGGTGTTACATCGATTGTTGGCATATTGATACACAACAAACAAAATAACGGTAAATAAAAAACGCACCAAACGGTGCGTTTTATTTTTTCTTATATGCAACAACCAGTGGCACTAATTTATCAAAACCGTCACCCGCCCATGCGCGCGGAATTGTAATACTGTTGTGCTGACCCGCAGACATTTTTGGCAAAACATCACCATTTTTCGCATTTATGATTTGTGGTAATTTGATTGTCTGTTTTTCAAATTCACCTGGCACTAAAAATGTTATTTCATCGCCAGCGCAAATTTCATTACGCAATTCAAATGTGATTTTTTCACCATCGTTTGCAACAATAACGCCTGCCGCATGATAATTGGACGTTGAACGTGCAGATTCATAATTGTGTGCATCGTGTGGTAATGGCCCATCAAAGAATGCCGTTGTATAACCCCTTGTTTCTAACTTGTTTAAATCATCCATAAATGGCGCTGGGTCAAAATGTTCAGGATCGCGCGCATACGCATCAATCGCACAGCGATACGCATGTACAACCGATGCAACATAGTATTCGGAACGATTTCGTCCTTCAATCTTTAATGAATCTGGGTTTGATTCCAATACTTCTGCCAAACGTGGCATTAAACATAAATCTTTACTGTTCAATATATACGCACCATGCTCATCTTCGTCCAACGGCATTTCAACACCGGTATCAACCTCACGCAATATCACATCATATTTCCACCGGCACAGTTGCGCGCACGCACCACGATTTGCCGGCCGTCCCGTAATAAAGTTAGACAGCAGGCACCGACCCGAATACGCCATACACATTGCACCGTGAACAAATATTTCCAATTTCATGTCGGGACATGCCGCACGAATTGTCTTGAAATCGGCATGCGACAATTCACGCGCCAACACACACAGCGATGCACCCGCATTTTGCCAGAACTTTACCGAACGCGCCGAACAAATATTCGCCTGGGTTGAAATATGAATTGGCATATTGGGGTGATTTTCCCGCACCCATGTCACAACACCAGGATCCGAAACAATCAACGCATCTGGGCACAGGTAATTTATAATCTCACTGACTCGCGGCAAATTCGGGTATTCACAGTCGTGCGCAAAAAGATTAAATGCCAAATACACTTTTTTCCCGGCCGCATGCGCCAAATCGATACCCTGCTTTACTTCTTCGGTAGTGATTTTTGCGCGCGCGCGCATTGAAAACCCGGGCAGGCCCGCATAAATCGCATCCGCGCCATACAGTATCGCCGTTTTGAACGCATCCAAGGTTCCCGCCGGCACCAATAATTCTGGTAATTTTTTCATAGATATATTGTTCCTATAAACCCCTGCCCCGGAACGCACGCATCACAGATTGCCGCATAATCGCACGAATTCCCAGTTTTTGTCTTTTTACCCGTCTGTGCGTTGCGTATGTTGCCAGTTCGTTTTTTATATTTTCGACATCGCAACTTTTTTTGCTGTGTTGCTGTATTGCATCGCGCATTTCATTTTCTGCAAAATTTCTTGTTCGCGCAACCGACAATAATTCGCAAAATAATTCATGCTTTGTGTGCTGTCTCACAGATTTTGCACTATCCTGACAGTCCATATTTTTCGTTTCAATACCCATTTTATTCATAACAACCAGCTGCGCTGTGCGTATATCAAACGAAACATCTATTTTATCAAGGCGATAAGTTTCGCAATTTTCATGGACATCACAAGAAAACCATCTAGATTCCTTGATTTTTTTATCCAAATCGGCAAAAAATTCCTTTGTCGTCTGAGATTTCTGCTGTGCTTTGCGTTCAAGTTGATTATAAAGCGACATAAACACACCCCTTTTTGTCCTGTTTTCCAGCATATTAGCAAAGAAAAACAAAAAATCAAGAACCCGAAAAAATGTGCTTGATATTTATAAACCAACAATGTAATATAAGCGTCACCAGGCCAGTTTAGCTCAGCTGGTAGAGCATCTGATTTGTAATCAGAGGGTCGTTGGTTCAAGTCCGACAACTGGCACCAGAAATAAATAACCGTCCATCTGGACGGTTATTTTATTATTATAACATCTTATTCTGCGGAATCTTGCTTTTCTGCTTCCTTGGCCGCATCGATTGCATCTTGGACCTTGGCCGCAGTTTCTATCTGCATCAACTGATTTTCCAGCGCGGTGCGTTCAGACGATTTATAACCAGTCTCCGCTGGCTGTTTTTCCGTTGCGTCTGAATTGTCCGACGCCGTTATTTTTTCAGCATCCTTGTTTGCAATTGCCGGGTTAATCAGATTTTTATAAATCTCTATCGCTTCATGCGTGCCAGCAATATCGCGCGCCAACAATTTGTTTTCTTTGCCAGGCAAGAACCATTCATCAAGTTTTACCGCTGTCACTTGCATAATTGGACGTGTGCGCGCATTTGCCAACCATGTCGGCAAAATCGGTGAATCAGAATAATACCATAACGCAATCCAATACACGACCCCCATTACAACAATACCACGCACAACACCAAAAATAACACCAAGTGTTTTATCGGTAACATTCATAATACTGCCTTGAATCCAATCGCGCAGTTTTTGATTTATAAATCCAACAACAATCAATATTGCAAAAAATATTATAAAATACGATGCAACCAGTGTTCCAACCGTTGATTCAGGTAACCCGAACCAATTTTGCAACCAACCATCAACCGTTGGTGAAAAAAATCGCGCAGCAACCGCCGCAACAACCCACGATAATGTTGCAATTGTTTCATATACACCGCCACGAATCGTTGCCCAAACGGTTGATGCCAAAACTATGGCGATGTATATGTAATCAAGAATAGTTAAATCAAACATAATTTGAATTTACCAAATGCTTATTTTTTCTTGTTTCCATTACCCACCAAGACAAATCCCAATGCCGCAACCAACGCAATCAAGAAAGCATAAAACCAAATTGTTGATCCACCATTAGTTTTTTTTTGTGGTTGTTCGGCAGCAACAACATATTCAGAAATCGCATCTTTACGATCTGCGTGTTCTGATTTGAATGCATCGGCATCTTTTTCCAGTGCCGCCTTGTTTTCAGCAGCTGTCGCTTTTGCTGCATCATCCAAATCTGCCTCAACCGCGTCACGCAAATCTTTCTGCATAAAATCTGCATAACCCTGGAAACATTTTTCACCGATTACCAACACCGGCACACCACCAGATTCATATTCACATTTCTTCAATGCAGATTCAAATGTTGGACGATTCGCATCTTCGAAAACATTAACTTCTGTCACTTTTAATTGTGGATATTCATAAATCAATGTGCTGGAAATAAATTCACGCGCATGATGACAATGCGGACATGTTGGTGAATAGTAAATTGTAATATCGGCAGCAGACGCAGCAGACATAAATGCAACACCACAAATGGCAGACAAAATTGATAATGTTTTCATGATTATTTTCTCCTTGTTTATTCGTATTGTGATTATAGAAAATAAATTTTATTTGTCGCAAGTGCTTTTTATAAAAATTTTTATACCAATGTGATATAATAAAAACAATAACCATGGGGAAAAAAGATGAAAGTATCAATAATCGGAATTGGATCAGTTGGTTCAGCAGTTGCAACTGCGGTTAAAAACACTGGTCTGGCACATGAAATTGTTTTGTTTGATATTGATGGTGTGCGCGCACGTGCAGCCGCCGAAGACCTGGGGCATGCCGCCGCATTTTCATATGATGTTAAAATTACTGCGGCAAGTAATTATCGTGCTATAAAAGGTTCCGAAATAGTTATTATATCCGCCGGGGCGAATCAAAAACCGGGCGAAACACGAATGGATTTATTACATAAAAATGCTGCTGTAATTTCCGATATTGTTCCAAAAATAATGGCAAACGTGGATTCAAAAAATGTAAAACTTGTTATCGTCACAAATCCATTGGATGTGATGGTTATGTTGGCGCAAAAATTGTCAAAGTTACCTGCATCACGCGTTATTGGAACTGGTACCATGCTTGATTCGGCGCGTCTGCATGTCATATTATCGCGCAGTTTGTCTGTATCACCACAATCGGTTAATGCGTATGTATTGGGTGAACATGGCGACAGCAGTATTGTCGCATGGAATTGTGCAACAATCGGCGCAATCGCATTAAACGATTTTTGCAAACAAACAAATACCCCAATGACAGATAACACACGTGCAACAATCGAACATCGTGTTAAAACGGCTGCATACGAAATCATTCGTGGACGCGGCGCGACATGGGACGGCATTGCCGGCGCAGCTGCTGATTTAATTCGCAGTATAATAAATGATGAAAACCGCATATTGACCGTCAGCACAGTAGAAGGTATTGGTAAAAATTCCGTTGCAGTATCAATGCCACGAATTGTTGGCAACAATGGTGCAACACGCACACTGATTCCACAAATGGATAAGACAGAAGTGTCAAATCTGCAACACAGTGCCAAAATAGTTAGAAAGAATTTCGATTTAATTGGAAAATAATCAAATGGGGCAAACGCCCCATTTTGTTTGGCATACAATCATATTTATATCACGAAAAACGAATGTTATGATTTTCTCAAAACACGGGGAAAATCATGAACAATAAAATAACATACATACCTTTTGCACACGGAAACGGTTTTTATGCGTATTGTGACGGCCACCAAATTGGAAAAATAACTTTTATACGAACTGGATCAAACACTGTTATTATTGACCATACCGAAGTAGACGATAAATATCAAAACAGCGATATAGAATTAAACCTGGTGCGATGTGTGTGCCAAATTGCACGGCAACAGCACAGAAATGTTTTACCAATTTGTCCCATTGCACGAAATATGTTTACGCGGTATCCTGAATTTGATGATGTGCGAATGTTGCGCACACGATAAAACAAACGGGGCTTTCGCCCCGTTATTAATAAGATTTTGCAACAAACACATATGTTGGATCGGCATCATCTAAGCACCGACGGGAAATCTTGTATTTTTCCATTAATTCATCAAATTTTTCATTTGTTGTTAAATCATATTTGATACGGAAAAATCCAACCTTGCCCGAATTCAATGCAGCATCCAATTCGTTCAAATCTGCAACACTGTGAATCATTGATTCGTTGCGTTTTTGTGCCGCGACATACATATCAGATTGCATTTGCGACAACATATCGTGAACATTTTCAATAAATTCATCCACAGACATTGTTGCTTTGGAATCTTTGCCGATATCACGCCGTGTAACACTTATGGCATTTGATTCCATTTCACGCGCACCAACCTCAACCCGTAATGGCACACCGCGCTTAATCCATTTCCACATTTTATCTGGGCTGCGCGCATCAGTATCATCAACCAAAACACGAACACCAGCGCTGCGCAATTTATCAGCAATTTTGTGTCCATACGCATTCAAATCGTCCGCGGTATCGTCACGAGTAATCGGAATAACGACAACCTGGTACGGCGCGACGACCGGTGGCAAAACCAAACCATCATCGTCACTGTGAATCATAAACAGGCCGCCCATCATACGCGTTGATGTTCCCCAGCTGGTCGTCCACGCATATTGCAATTTACCATCAGTACCTAAAAATTGAATACCAAAAGATTTTGCAAAATGTTGACCCAAATCATGCGATGTTCCGGCTTGTAACGCTTTACCATCTTGCATAATTTGTTCAATGGTATATGTATGGTCAGCCCCGGCAAATCTCTCTTCGGGCGTTTTTTCACCCATAATGCATGGTATTGCCAGCACTTCACGCATATAGTCACCATAAACCCGATGCATTTTGCGCGCATCAGTGTTTGCTTCATCATGTGTTGCAAACACATTGTGCCCTTCCTGCCAATTAAATTCAGAAGTGCGCAAGAACAAACGTGGGCGCATTTCCCAGCGCATAACATTAACCCACTGATTTAATTTCATTGGCAAATCACGATACGATTGCACCCAACGCGACATTGCCTCACCAATAATCGTTTCAGATGTTGGACGAATAACATACGGTTCCGTTAATTCTGCATCTGGGTCTGGTTGTAATTTACCATCAATCTTTTTCAGGCGATAGTGTGTGACAACCGCGGCCTCTTTTGCAAAGCCCGCAACATGTTCCGCTTCGCGATTAAAATAGTCAATTGGAATCAGCAATGGAAAATTTGCATTTTGAACACCACATGCTTTGATGCGTTTATCCATTTCATCGCGCATCAGTTCCCAAATCGCCCAACCATACGGCTTAATAGTCATACAACCACGCACAGGCGCGTTTTCCGCCAAATCTGCGGCAACGATTAAATTTTGATACCACTGGCTAAAATCCTCGGCACGTGTTGGTGTAATTGCTGTTTTCATTTTTACTTCTCTTACTTTTTTGCAGGTTTATCTTTTAATTCCATATATTTTTCAGAAACCATATTGCCAAGTTTTTCGGCAATTTGTTTTCTGTTTAATCCCTTTAAATCTGGCACTGGCAAAACAGTCATTTCAATCATCATTCCGCCCAGCATCATGACATGATACAGTTGTCCAAACGCACTGCGTTCGCGTTTTGCAAGTGGTCCCATATCCATTTTAGCATTTGAAAAATAAGCATAATGATTCGCCATATCTTCATCTGAAATCACATCCCCATTACGGAAACGATAATTAACCACAACCGGTTGCACTGGGATATCTGTTCCCTCAATCACATTAAACAGTGCGCTTTTAAATGGTTTGACATACGCACCGTTTGTTGTGGTTCCTTCGGGAAACACAAAAAGCGGATATTTTATTTTTGCCAAAGTTTTTTGAACATCATTTAGTGCGGTTGCTGCAGCTGACGGATTACGATTAACAAAAATAACACCGAACTTTTTTGCAACCCAACCAACGATTGGCCAACTGGCAACTTCCTTCTTGGCAATTAAACTGCCCCCAAAAGCCACTGGGAACATTGCGATTTCAAATACAGATATATGATTAGACACAACCAACAAAGGTCTGTCTTTGACTAATTTACCATGCACACGAATTTTAACACTTGATATGATTTGCAAAAACCACATAAACACACGCATATAAGCAACAGAAACACGTCCAGTTGGCATCAAACATATCAACGGCATTTGGATAACAACCATTATCCAAAACAGCCCCATACGAATTCCGCCGGTAATTGTGTTAAAAATATTTTGTTTCCGCACAGCCATAATTACTAGTCCGCATCTGTATCATTATCTTTATCTTCGACGTATTCAGCGTCTTCGGCATCTTCACGCAGAAAGAATTTAACGAACGAGCCCAACACCTTTAATGGTCCAGTAACTGGGAACAAAACGATTTTACCGATTGTCTTGACCGCACCATCATCAATATCAACATCTAAATCATCCAATGCATTTTCCCGACCCAGGAAGTGTTTTTGATATGTCGCATTAATGTTTTTCGTTTGCAAGGTTACAAATACATCGTATGTGTTGAAATTCTTGTCAACAAAAACCCCCTTGCCGAAATCAGCACCAATACGCAAATACCCCTTAACCAACGGTGGCATCTGACGAAACGCTTCGTCTTCATCGACAAACTCTTTTGGCATGATGTTCATCCGCGCAAGGCCCGGATTAACGCTTTCATGGAAATTATCAACCTCAACCGTGGCGCGCAGACGCGATGGTGCCAACCGGTTGTAATACAGGTATGAAATCGCATGTGCCGACAAGCCCGGTTTTTGTCCAACCCAAGACGCGACACCGAACAAAACGCGAACCTTGCGACGCAACACATATTCAGACAATCCCGCCCAAAGCAAACGCATCACCAGCGCATTATCGCGATAGCGCACATCAACGCACGCACGCGACATTTCGGCAATATTGCCACGCACTTTCTTTATCTTGGAAATATTAAATTCGCATTCGGTATAAAAACTGCCCATTTTTTCGGCAGCTTCGCGGTCAATAATACGATAGCATCCAACGACATTACCATTATGAAACACAGCCATATATTCAGCAAAGCGATCAAAACTGTCGTATTCTTCGCGCAGGTTTTTCTGTTCTTCGGTTGCGGACGCGCCCTCTTCTTCACAGAACACAGCATAACGCAATGCGCGCACTTGCCGGCGTTCTTCTTTGTTTTTAGTAAGGCGGACCTCGTAATCACGAACTTTAATAGCCATAAAAAATCCTTATATTCATAATTCTATTAGACATACCGTAACAAAAATCACCCGAACTTTCAATTATTTTTATTTATTGATATTATTACCCACATTGTCTATAGTTCTGTCCAAAGGATTTAAGGATGAAAGCAACAACAAAATCGCCACGCGTATCTGTTTTAACACCAATATACAACACCAATCCGGCGCATTTGCGCGAAATGATTGAATCTATATTGGCGCAGACATTTACCGATTTTGAATTTTTGATTTTGAACGATTCACCAAATAACAAAGAAATCGAAAAAATCGTTTTGCAATACGCCAAGAAAGACACTCGCATTAAATATTCCAAAAACACAAAAAATATGGGCATAACCCCATCGCGCAATAAATTGTTAAAAATGGCACGTGGCGAATACCTGGCGATTTTCGATCATGATGATATTTCTGTCCCAGACAGATTGGAACAACAGGTTGCATACCTGGACGCAAATCCGCATGTTGGTGTTGTTTCCGGCTGGCTGGAATATTTTGGAACGGCAAAAACCGTTCGATCCGCCCCAGAATTTGACACCGATATAAAAATCGCAATGACTTATGATTGTTCCGTGTGGCATACCGCGGCGATGATACGTAAATCTGTGTTGGTTGATAATAACATTGAATACGAAGAATATTATTCCCCAAGTGAGGATTATCGGCTGTGGGCACGACTGATGGGCGTTACACATTTTCATAACCTGCAAACAGTATTGGTAAAATATCGCACGTTTGCGAACCAGACATCAAGCATACAAAATAACCGTATGAAAACGGCACACCGCGCAATTCATTTGGATATCGTGAATAATTTCCCGGCATATTGGAATGCGTGGCTGCAATCAGATGCATGTGCGACCCGTTTTCGTCTGCGATTGTTTGGTTGTATTCCTTTACTAAAAATCAAACATAATTGGGTGTTGTTGTTTGAATTTATCCCGATTTTTAAAATTAAGTGGAGATAAATTAACCAAGGGTATTATTAATGCGGATATTTGAAAAACATATAACAGGTAATGGTCGTAGACATTTCCTTTTTTGTGGCATTAAGGTGGTTAGTTTGCCAAGAAAAAAAGACCCAAAAATTTCTATATCTGAAAAAGTGGCGGGTTTAGATAAATGTGTAATATACACTTGTATTACTGGTATGTATGACGATTTAATTCAACATTCGTGTACAAACACAAATTGTCACTATGTATGTTTTACAGATAACAAAAAACTGTTAAAACACAAAAAAATTGGTGTGTGGGAAATTAGACCTTTGGTATATGATAAACTTGATAATGTACGAAATAATCGGTGGCATAAACTTCACCCGCATATTCTATTTCCAGAGTATCCGCAAAGTATATATGTTGATGCAAATATAGATGTTATAAATACAAAATTATTTAATGATATAAACAAATTGCCCAAGAAATGCGTGTTGTCTATACCAATTCATTTCGAAAGAGATTGTATATATGATGAAATTGATGCTTGTATCAATCAAAAGAAAGACGATATGTCAAAAATAAAAGCAACAAAACGACTATTACAAAAGAATAACTTTCCAAAACACTTTGGTCTAAGTGAAAACAATGTAATATATAGAAAACATAATGATAAGACATGTATCAAACTGATGAACCAATGGTGGAACATGTTAATAAAGTTTTCTTGCCGCGACCAATTGTCTTTTATGTATGTCTTGTGGCGTAACAAATTTAAAATGCCATATTTATCAAAATCACCATATAGATATGATAAAATCAATTTTCGTATACGGGGACACAAACAATGAAAATATTTCGACACAGAAAAAAAGAAACACCTTATGAAGTTATATCAAAACTAGGTGTAAACTTGGGTACAAATGTAAGGTTTATTATATGGCCACACAGTTGGTCTTATCCTGATTTTGGATCTGAACCATATTTAATATCAATTGGTGACGATACTTGTATTTCGTTTGGTGTGACTTTTGTAACACACGATGCGGCAATTCATGTTTGTGAAAAATACGATAAAAAATGCCCTAAACTGGTCCATTTTGGAAAAATATCAATCGGTAAAAATTGTTTTATCGGTTGTCATAGTATAATTATGCCGGGTGTGATTATTGGTGATAATTGCGTTGTCGGTGCAGGAAGTATTGTGACTAAATCTATTCCAGACGGTCAAGTTTGGGCGGGTTGTCCGGCTAAATTTATATCAACCATTGATGATTACACTAAGAAATGTATAAAACACAACAAAGATAAAGATAATTTGGCCGCATATGACATTGTTTGTAAGCACAGACAAATAAAAAAAGACTAACCAAACAAAATGATGCTAAGTATAAATTTTATTTCTGAATTTGACAATTCTGCTGCAAGTTTCCGTTCAAGAATTTTGCGATTGTATAAGTATGTATCTTCAATTATGACACATGTTGAGTTAAATGGTGTTAACAATAGCTATGATATTGTCGTAATTCAAAAAGCTAGCACCCGTTTTATTTATAAACAGTTTTTGAAATACAAAAAACGACATACATTTATTATTTTTGATATTGATGATTATTGCGATAACAAATATAAATTCTTTATTAAACACGCGGATCTTGTTGTGGTGGGGTCGTCTTTTTTGAAAGAAAAATGGCAATATCTGAATGAAAACATTGTCGTTTTAGATGATCCGGTTGATATCAATGATTTGAATATACCACTGAAAAAACAATTGTCGTTAAAAAGATGCAAATTAGGTTGGTTTGGTAATATAACCAATCTCGATATTTTACATAGTACTAATGTATCAGATGTAAAAACGATTACTCGCGGTGGTGATATTGAATGGTCGCCGGACACTATTGATAAAAATATTCAAAAGTTTGATTTGATTTTGTTGCCACAAGATATTCATTCAAACTATGGCGCAGCCAAGGGGAATTGTCGCATGCTGAAATCATTATATTTGGGTGTGCCGGTGTTATGTTCTGATTTGGCGGCATATGTTGATTTGGCAGAATTACTGGATTATCCACGTGAAATGATTATGCATGATGGTGAAGATTGGAACAAAAGAATACAAGATATAAAAGATGGTGTTATCGCGCCAAAATTTGATTTTAAAAAATATCGTGAATTAATACTTGCTAATTACAGTTTCGAAACACGTGGTCAACAATGGCTGGATATTGTTACGAAATATTACAACCATCGTCATTGTCATTTTATTAAAAATGTTTTGTTCTGGTTGCATGGTTTTCCTTTCTTGAAAATCAGAAATGGTAATAACAGGACAATCATTATTTTGGGATTCATAAAAATAAATTATAAAAAGAGGACAAAAAATGGATAGAAAAATACAACTGTTTGCACCGTATTTCAGAACAGATGAATGTTTGGCACAAATAAAAGAATGTCTTGATAAGGGCTGGACAGGTCTGGGGTTCAAAACGGTTGAATTTGAAGAAAAGTGGAAAGAATATACGGGTCTGCCATTCGCGCACTACCTTAACTCATCAACAATGGGTTTGAATTTGGCCGTAGAAATTTTAAAAGAAGAAAACGGCTGGGCTGATGATGATGAAATTATCACAACTCCATTGACTTTTATTTCAACAAATCATGCAATCTTGTTGTCAAAACTAAAACCGATGTTTGCAGATGTTGATAAATATCTTTGTTTGGATCCGGTTGATGTGTTGCGGAAAATTACACCAAAAACACGTGCGATAATGTTTGTTGGATTGGGTGGTAATACTGGACAGTGGCCAGAGATTGTAAAAATTGCTCGCGAACATAACCTGAAACTGATTTTGGACGCGGCACACATGGCGGGCACTCGGTTAAATGGAAAAATCCCGGGGACTGAGGCGGACGTGATTGTGTATTCGTTCCAGGCTGTTAAAAACTGTCCAACGGGTGATTCTGGTATGATTTGTTTTAAAGACGCAAAAAGCGATGAAATTGTTCGCAAAAAAGCATGGCTGGGTATAAACAAAGACACTTATGCGCGCAGTGTAAGTAAAGACGGTGCGTATAAATGGATGTACGATGTCGAATATGTTGGGTATAAGGCACATGGTAATTCTGTTATGGCATCGTTGGCGTTGGTCAGTTTGAAATATCTGGACGTGGACAATGAATATCGGCGCAAGGTTGCAAAAATGTATGATGATGCATTTGCAGATTGTCCGAACATTGAACTGATTCCAATTGCGCCAGATTGCGAAAGCAGTCGCCATTTGTATCAGATTCTTGTTCCAAATCGTGATGAACTTATTTTGAAATTAAATGCCGCTGGCATTTATCCGGGGGTTCATTATCGTGATAATACTGAATACAGGATGTATGAATATGCGCGTGGAACATGCCCATATGCAAAATATGTTTCAGATCACACTTTGTCGTTGCCAATGCATGTTCGATTGACAGAAGAAGATGTAAAATACATTATCGATACAGTCAAAAAATATGTTTCGGAATAAGGGATTATAATTATGAATTTTATAAAAACAAATATTGCAGGCGTTTATATTATAGAGCCAAAGATTTTCAAAGATGAACGTGGTTACTTTTTCGAAAGTTTTAATCGCGCGGAAATGTTGAAAAATGGAATTACCAATGATTTTGGTGTGCAAGATAATCAATCAAAATCATCGTATGGTGTTATTCGTGGCCTGCATTGCCAATTGGGCGAATATTCCCAGGCGAAATTGGTGCGTGTGTTACAGGGGTGTGTATTGGACGTTGCTGTTGATGTGCGTCCAGATTCACCGACTTTTGGTAAACATGTCGCGGTGGAATTGTCTGATGTAAATCAACGCCAATTGTTAATACCGCGTCATTTCTTGCATGGTTTTTCTGTGCTGTCACCGACAGCAATATTCGCATACAAAGTTGATAATGTTTATAACAAAGAATCTGAATTTGGAATCCGTTTTGATGACCCAGAAATTGGCATTGATTGGAAAATACCTGCCGACAAGGTGATAACATCTGAAAAAGACAGAATGGCAAATCGCCTATCAGATTTGTTTAAACAAAAAAATATGTAAACTGAAATCCGTGCAGCTATTCATAAACAATCTATTTCAACTTATCTGCTAACTCTGCAATCGCGATTGCGTACCAGTTGGAACTGTTCCATTTTTTTATGCGATAGAAATTTGGATATGTTAAATACGCATTTATAACCGGCATTGGCGCAACATCCGCATCTGGCGATATATTTTCCGCGGCTTGTTTGCGCGCTTGTTCAATCGCTGCAACATCGGCAACCAAACCAGCCGTCATATCGTTTGTTGGAATTGGCGAACCATCTGGATTAACCACACCCATCGCCGTCCATTCGGTTAATGTCTTTTTCACATCGCCCTTTAACAGCGACAAATCAAAGTTCGCTGGCAACACAACGCGCCGCACAATGCGTTCATGTTCATTCCACCCCAGCTTATTCAGGTAATTTCCAGCACTGAACATTGCATCGCCCACACTGCCGATAATATCAATTTTATTGTCGCCATTACCATCAACACCATATTGCGCCAATGTTGTTGGTATAAACTGGAAATGCCCCATAGCCCCAGCCCAGCTGCCCCGGATATTATTTATATCAAGCTTGTTTTTATCAGCGATTTTCATCAATGCAATCAACTGATTTGTGAAAAATGTTTCACGCCGGCCATCATACATCAATGATAAAAATGCGTTTGTTAACTTATGCCGCGATTTAATTTCACCAAAGTTCGATTCCATACCCCAAAATGCCAACATAATATGTGGTGGCACACCGTATTTATGTTCAACCCGACCCAGCATAGTTGGATATGTTGCACGCATTTTTTTACCGTCCTGGACGCGTTTTTGATTTACAGTGCGGTTCAGATATTGTTCAAGTGTTAATTTGAATTCTGATTGATTTTTATCGCTTTTAACGACCGACGGAACGAACAGTGGATTTTTCAATGTTGCATCTATGGTTTCTTGGGAAATATTTTCGGCTGCTGCACGAGTGCGGACATTGTCCAGTATTGATTCCCAACGCGCCATATCAAACCTGCAATCGTCTGCACGAACCGCCACTGGCAACAAAATTGCCAACGCAGAACAAATGCGAACAGCAGATTTAAAACTCATGGGAATCCCCCGTATTAAAACGCGTATTTAACCCCAAGATGCAGACCAAAAGATTGCCATGTGGCTTCTTTTAATGATTCTGTTATCTTTTCTGTATGTGCAGAAACTGTTTCATAAATCGGATTGCCGTTAGTATCCAATATGTATTGGCCGTTTTCATCAATCAAATAACCGCCACTGGATGCCAAGTACAATTCGCCACCAATTTTACCAACATGGAAATAGTTGGTATCAACCTTTAATGCCAACTGCAAACGGTTTGACAATTTCAACACATATTCCATTTCTGCAGCATACGAATATGCGCCATTGTCACCTTCGTCCAGGAAACTTGGGTTTTGTTGCCAATCGTCACGATTCGGCCAAATACCTTCGGCTGAATATTTTGGTAAACCAAATTGAACATAGAAACGCAATTTATCAGACAATGTCATTTGCTTTTCTATTTCCAAACCGATATAGAATCCAGACCATGTGGTGTTATAAATGTGCGTCGTCCCATCGACCAAAATCGGACCATCACCACCAATAATGATACATTCGCCCGATGTTACACCCCATGGAACATCGCCCATTGCCGGGTTATAATCTGTGGTCGAAAAAACCTTGCCTAACGCAACACCATTTCCCGACACCGAAGAATTAACCAACTTGATATCTTCGGGCGACATACACACTTGATACAGTGTGTCCGGCACATCTGCACCAACCGGGTAAGTGAAATAATTGCCTTCCTCGTCACCATATACATAATCACCACTGGTCGCCATCAACGGCAGATAAATTCCAGGATTTGGATACAGATGATTAGACATTTTCAAATTATGTTTGAAAATTTCATATCCAATAGATGGCGATAATTTCCAGCCCCACAAATCCCAAACATGACGCGCACCCAAACCAAGACGCAAATGTTCTGTGCGACCAGATTGATCGCCAACCGATATTGTAAATATACCGTATCTTTCGTCTGCCCAATCATACGGTTCCAAATCATAATCCATTGACAACCCGGCAGACGCCATATCGCCGTATGTATAATCAGCATAAGCAAACAAATCAAAATCACGTAATTTAAAATTATGCTGGGCACCAACATTGATTTCGTTGAAAATCATATCATCCCATTCAAGTACGGAATTTACACCAGTCTTGAACGAAAAATCAGCGAAACGCCGCGAATATCCAGCATGCACAGTTGTCGCAGGTTCGTTTTCCACTGGCATTGCAACACCGTTTGCAGTCATCGTGCTGGCCGTAGAATAAGACGAATAATCTTCAATGGTCGGAACCTGGACACGTGGCACCTGATAAGTATACGAATTCGTGCCAACAATCTGTTTTTGACCCGATTGCCCGACATACTGGGAATATCCCATATTTTGATACTGACCATACGCGGAACGATTTGCCGTCATGGTTTGTGCGGTTTGATAATACGACGGCACCCCCTCGTTTGCAGCAAACGCAACACAGGGCGCCAAGACAGCCGCTAAAAATGCGATTTTGTGTGTCCTCATCCTTACCTTATTACAGTTTATTATATCATAAAAAAGGGGTATAAAAAAGTGTTTTCATTTATTACTTGCGCGATTAATCAATCAGGGTAAAATACCAACACAATGACATTACCACACAATATCTATATTCATGTCCCTTTTTGCATATCGAAATGCAATTATTGCGCGTTTTTCAGCCATGCCTGCGCCAAACCAGATTGGGAAAAATACACTGCTGGCATTATTGGCGAAATTGACCATTGGGCAGAAATGTTGGGAAAATTCGATGTTCCAACAGTATTTTTTGGTGGCGGAACACCATCACTGTTGCCAACAAAATACTTTGCCCAAATCATTGAACACCTGCATAGCAAATTTAATATTGTCAACAATGCCGAAATCACGCTTGAATCAAACCCAGGCACATTGGATACGGCACGTTTAGATGAATTTATAAAATATGGCGCAAACCGTTTGTCGATTGGTGTTCAATCGTTTGATGATGACGAATTAGCTTTTCTAGGACGCCGCCATAATGCATATACAGCCCGAAAACTTATAGATTCTGCTTTAGCACGCCAAATTCGTGTATCGGCTGATTTTATTTATGGTCTGCCTGGACACAATGCAAACAAGGTTGAAAATCTTTGCAAACAAATAAACAACACTGGTCTTTCACATTGCTCTATGTATGAATTAACTATTGAACCATCAACACCATTTGGGAAAATGAATTTGACGATGCCGACAAATAACGAAATGGCAGATATGTATACCGCGATTCAAAACACGTTAAACCTGCCACGGTATGAGGTTTCTAATTATGCAAACCCCGACAACGAATGTCGGCACAATCAAAATATATGGGATGGCGATGCATATATCGGTCTTGGCACCGCGGCGGCGGGTCGTGTTTTTATGAACAATGTATGGTACGAACAACTGGGGGGTGGCGTCAAATTTGAACCAATAACCAATGATGCGCGTGCGATTGAAAAAGTAATTACTGGCCTGCGCACGATGCGTGGCGTATTGCTTGCAAAAGATGTGAAAAATGTGCTAAATATGGAATACGCAAAAGAACACAACGAACTTGTCCAAATCAATGATGAACGCATGCGTGCAACCGACAATGGAATATTGGTCTTGGACGATTTGTTGGTGAATTTAATCAGGTAACAATATGGAACACAAGTTATTAAATTTTCTTGGCATAGTCGCCGTTTTATCAGCGGTTGGCTTTGCCACATATACATCAAGGGGGAAAAATATGGATGCTGGAATAAAAATTGAAAATATGGATTTGTCTGTAAAACCAGGCGATGATTTTTACGATTATGCGACACATGGTTGGGCGGTATCGCACCCTATTCCAGACGATTATACGCGTTATGGTTCTTTTGATGCATTGGTTAATACAAATCTGGAACGCGTGCGTGAAATTGCCGAAACAGATTCTGGCAAAATCGGCATGCTGTACGATATTGCGATGAATGCCGAAAAATTAAATACCGACAAAACCGCACCAGTGGCACCATATTTATCAGAAATAGACGAATTAAAATCTGCATCTGAATTACCGAAATATTTGGGCAAAATGCATAAATTCGCATCTGCGTTTTGGGGCGACGGCGTATCTTTGGACGAAATGGACAGCGACCACTATATTTATAATATTGGCCAGGGCGGACTTGGCATGGCGCGTGATTATTACTTTGATACAGATGAAAAGTCGATTCAGGCGCGCCAAGAATATAAAAAATTCATCGCCAAACAAATGAAAAACTTTGGAATTTCTGTTGATGCGGAAAAATTGTATAGATTCGAAGAACGCATGGCGAAATCATTTTATCCAAAGGAAAAATTGCGCGATCCCCACGCAAACTATCACAAAATGTCGGTTGATGAAGTGCGCGAAAAATTCCCTGGATTTGATTGGGACACATACCTTGAAACACGCGGCGCATCCGCGGCGAAATTTATCAACATAAATCAACCAGAGGCAATCAGTGAATCAATCGCGATAATGGGCGACACAGATTTTGATTTGATTAAAACATATTTGAAATATCGTATTATTTTGGCTGCTGGTGCGATGCTTGACGATACGACATACGATATATCTTTTGATTTTTATAATCGATTCTTGGCTGGACAAATTGAGCCAAAGCCACGTTGGAAACGTGCAGTTGCTATGCTTGACGGGTCATTGGGCGAAGAAATCGGCCACCTGTATGTTAAAAAGTATTTTTCAGCCGCGGCTAAATCGCGCATGGAAAAACTGGTTAAAAATTTGCAACGCGCATTGGGTATGCGTATTGAAAACTTGACCTGGATGGGAGACGACACAAAAAAACAAGCATTAAAGAAACTATCTACATTCCGCGCAAAAATCGGTTACCCAGACAAATGGCGCGATTATTCAAAATTAAAACTTGATGAAAACGCATCGCTGTGGGAAAACATGGTAAATGTATCTAAATTCGAAGACGAGTTTTGGCTGGAAAAAATTGGTCGTGAAAAAGACCCAACCATTTGGTACATGAACGCGCACGAGGTTAACGCATATTACGACCCGTCAACGAACGAAGTGTGTTTTCCGGCGGGAATCTTGCAATATCCGTTCTTTGATATGGATGCAGACGATGCATTTAACTATGGCGCAATCGGCAGTGTAATTGGACACGAAATGACGCACGGTTTTGATGATTCCGGTCGCCAATTTGACGCAGACGGCAACCTGCGCGATTGGTGGACAAAATCAGATGCCGACGCATTTGTTGAACGCACATCCGTTTTGCGCAAATTCTTTGATAAAATAGAAATCGCACCGGGCATCCACGCAAATGGAGAATTCACATTGGGCGAAAATTTGGCTGATTATGGTGGCGTAACGGTATCTTATACAGCGTATAAAAACTTTGGCATACCATCAAACACGGCATTGGATTTAACCCCAGACATGCGTTTCTTTGTTGCGTATGCGGGCGTATGGGCGGGCAACATCCGTGATGCTGAAAAACTGCGTCGGACCAAGGTTGATGAACATTCCCTGGGGCGCAATCGTGTAAATGGCATTTTGCCACAAATTGACGCATGGTATGATGCATATAACATTACCGAAAACGATAAAATGTACCTTGCCCCAGATAAACGGGTAAAAATTTGGTAAAACAAGAACCGCCGGCGATTACTCGCCGACGGCACTCCCTTCCTTTCCGTAACCGGAAAACTGATTAATTGCCCAGAAACCAACGCACACGTGCGCCGGGCAATTATGCGGCCATTGCGACCCCGGATTCAGACGATACATCGCCCGCATCCAGCAATTTCTTTGCCTCTGCAAAGACCATTGACTTTACGCGCAAAGCCAAATCTTTTGTTTCCAAACTTTCCGCAGCCACATCGAAATTATCGGTGCGAATTTGCAGTGAAACATATGCACCAACCAATGATGGTCGTGCCAAATCTTCGATTGATCGTGGCGAATTGTTTTTACCGATATGCAATTCGTCAGCCAGTGAAATAATCTGGCGATCGTTATTGACCCAAACAGTAGTTGTTAAAACCTTGTTCAGGGCAATCATAATGTCTTTGATATTTTTTGTTGCCATGTGCGTCCCTCCGTTTTGTTTTTTTAAGTAAAATTGATGTCGATTTGTATTTACACGATGTATTTACAAATAACGAAATCAATTTTCCCCGTCGTTTTTGTTTTTTGCAGAAATCCGGCTTTTGGCGGTTTTCTGGGCTTTTTGAAGTTTCCTTCCTTGTCTATACATCAATCATAGAACAAAAACGAATCGCAGGTCAAGCGAAAAAATAAAATATTTTCATTTTATTTAAAAATATTTATTTTTGACATACAAAACCATAAAATCCCATAAAATAATTATAATTTGTCATTGACAACAAAAAAACAGTGTGCTAGGTTACGATTGTGGCGCGGGTGTATGCCGGCAACAAGACCTAAGGATAGATTAAGAAATGTCATTGTTTCTCTCATCTTATGAAAATCGTTTGGACACTAAGGGTCGAATTTCCGTCCCGGCATCTTTTCGCGCCGCCGTTTCATCTGAACAATTTATGGGCGTTGTTTTATACCGTTCTTTTACGAATAAATGTATTGATGGGTTATCAATGTCACGCATGGAACAATTGGCGTCTGCGACCGATAAAATGGGCGTTTTTGACGGCACATTGGACGATTTATCGGCAATGCTATTTGCGGATGCCCGCCCATTACAATTTGACGTAACGGGACGTATTGTGATTCCGGCTGATTTATTGGCGCATGCTGGCATAACCGATCGTGCAGTATTTGTTGGTCGCGGAACCAGTTTTCAGATTTGGAACCCTGACGAATTTACAAAAATGCAGAACGGCGCATTATCACGTCTGCATAACGCAAGACCAGATTTAAAGATTAGTTAAAATCCCTTCAGAAGCAAAAGAATGGCTAAATGATGCTATCAATACCACTTACGATGTGGGCGACTAATTTGATAGCGAAAAATAATCATATTTGATATGTATTAAACCGCCACTCTGTTGAGTGGCGGTTTGTTTTTATGTAGCGAAAAATCTTAGACCAGGTCTATTACGCTTTGCAGTGCAAACTAGTCGTATCCCATTCCTTGCCTGTGCCACAAGCACATGTTGAGCCACTCCACGAACCATCATCACCTTCACAATTTGCTTGTGCCTGAGTCACACATTTTCCACTGGTAGTACTCCACGCAGGTGTAGCCTCTGGACACTTACATGATACAACCTTGTTGTCTTTTGTGACATTTTCTAACAAAGCTGTTGAGTTACACATACATGATTTTGATGTAGCATTCCAACTTCCATGAGAAGCTTCACAGATACCTTGGTTGCTATACTTTGCTATCCCAGAGGTGTCCAGCCATTCTTTAGCTTCGGTCAAATCTACATCGTCTTGTGTACCCAGTGTTACCGAACGACATGTATTGATAACTGGTAAGCAAGCACGGATAGCAACATCTGAATAGTTATTATCCGTGGTGTTATCATACGCGTAACGGTTCTGGCTTAAGCAAGAAGTGACATCAGACAAGCAACTTGATGCATAGTTCGCCAAAACTTCATCTTGTGCCGATTTAATCTGACGGAATGCACGTTGCATATAATTCTTGATTACACTGTTTTCCGCATTATAGGTACCGTTTACATATGTATAATCTTGACATTTGTTCAAGATGGAAATGCACATACCATAATTCTTGCCATTTTCATTATATCCCAACTTGTTCTGCAAGAATACAGACATTTCACCAGAACTACTGTCCTTAGCAGCAGCTAATTCCACAGTTTCATCTATATAATTCGTCAATGTATATGGTTTTGGCGCCCCTTCTGCCGGTGCCCAAATATTTTGGCCATTACCATTAACATTCCACGTCTGATAAAGACCACTTGTTGTATTGGTTGCAGCGTCACTGGCCCAATCACCACCAGACAAACCTGGCTTTGAACCAACAACAACTTTACCGTCTACAATATATTTGCCGGTTGGGTCCAAACAATCTTCGTAATCGGTTCCGCATACATAGTCATCTTGCATACAAGAATCCAATGCACTGATGCATCCACGCAAATCATATTGATTCTTTTGTTGGGCAACCATCAAACGCGCTTTCTGTAAAACGGTTTTTGCATTACGCACGGTTGCAGACATCTGTGTATTCGAATCGGTCAATGCACGTTCATAAAGGATGCATTGTTTATCAATTTCAACATCATACGAATTCACAATAACCCCGGAATCAACACCCTGGGCCGCGCATTGTGTCAGCACCGCAGATTTGCAACGTGCAGCCGCACTTTTATACAATGCTTCACCACGTTGATTACCAATGGACGATGTATTTTGTGATTGTGTTCCAAACAATGCTGACAAATCAAATCCGGTTGAATCGATATTGAAACTTAACAGATTCGACAAATCTAAACTGATACCGGCGGTATCGCCAATCGCACTTGCAGAACCAGTTTTAACACCAACAATCATATTTTTAATACGATCAAGGTCACTTTTCAACTTACTGTTATCAGATTTGCTTTGCATCGCGGTTTCCGCTTCGGTTTCAGCAAACAAAGTTGTAATTTCTTCATTAGTCAAACCGATATACTGAATACGTTGTGCAACATCCTGTAATTCTTCGGTTGCGGCACGCAACGCATCTTCGGTTTTTTCATAATTCTTGACATTTTTGCTGCAAGAGCAACGACCCTGGTTATCATCCAAGACATTGCAGAAATTATCCATACACGCGGTATATTGCGCCTTGCAATAATCGGTCAATTCCATCAAATTATCCAAGTTTTCGGTCGCTTCCTTGACAGTATCAGCCGTTGCGGTTGTTGTATTCGATACAGAAACCGATGGCGCACGCGCCACAGATCCAGCCGCACGAACACCAACACGACCAGTATTATTTGGTAAATACAGGGAACCGCCAGAAGTCGTCAATGTAGTCGTACCAGCACGCGCAACAGTTGCACGTTGTGTTCCAGCACTGCGAGCAGTCACAGCACCCGTTGCACCACGAGATGCAACCACACGAGAATTCGACACACGATTACCAGTCGTTACATTCGACGGTGTTGCACGCGACGCATTTCGCGTTGCACTTGCACGAGCAGCCGGCCGAGATGGAACAACAGGTGCAGCAATCGAATTTTCTTCGGCAACAATTTCGTCACCAACGACAGCACCACCATCGTTCATTTCAGTGTCTGCATATTCAGTTACACCATCATAATAAAACGGCGCAACCTCAGCAAATGCGGGCAATGCCAGCAATCCACCTAATATAATAACAAGTCTTTTCATAGCGTATTCCTTCCCTTCTAGTATGCTTCATTTTATCATATATACCCAAGTCACACAAGAGAAAAATAACAAAAAATTAAAAAAATTTTATATATGCTTCTATTAACTTTAAGCACCTTTTCCTATTCTATTAAAAACGATATGAAATATCTTGTGTTGTGGTTTAATATTGATATAATCCCAGCGCAAAGGAAAAAGAGTGTTATTATCAACAAAACTTTCTTGGTGTTTGCTTGCGTTGCCATTGGTTGGGTGCACGACCGTACCGACCGATACACATGACAACAGACTTAATAATTATGTTCCAAAAATCACTGCTGATGATTTTAACTATGACCCAATGCAGACACCAATCGCCCAATGCTATATAAATGAATTGACAAATGGCACTGACATAAGTGGCGCAACATTAATCGACGACGGCATATCGGCTTTTGTTATGCGGGCTGCATTTGCGCGTATGGCAACCAAGACCATCGATTTGCAAACATATATATATAGTAATGATTTAACGTCCAAGGTTTTAATTGGCGAATTAAAAAGCGCCGCCGACCGTGGGGTCAAGGTGCGAATATTACTTGATGACTATGGCACAAAGTCAGATGTCGCCGATGTAATGCTGTTGAACCAACACCCTAATATAGAAGTAAAAGTATTTAATACTGTGCGAAACCGTTCGCGCTTTTTGTTCTTGCCACAACTGTTTATGGACTTTAACCGTCTTAATTCCCGTATGCACAACAAACTGTTTATCGTGGACAATGTCGCATATATTACCGGTGGTCGCAATATCGGCAGCAACTATTTTTATCCGGAAACATCGGCGAACTTTTCAGACACCGATGTTTTGTTTATCGGTGCAATGACAAAATACGCAACAAAATCGTTTGATGAATACTGGAATCATAAACTGTCCATACCTGCATCAGTGTTTCCAAAAGCAAAAACGAAACGCGCCATGCAAAAACTTGAACGGAAATTTGATGAAATAGAAAACAGTGGTGCGGTTGAAAAGCGTCTTTACAACACCGTAATATCACTGGCCGTGCGCGAATTCAAACAACATAAACTCGATTTCAGTTGGGGGCACGGGACTTTCATAGCCGATCCACCGTCCAAAGTCGAAATGACGATGGCACAAAAAGAAGCATATCGGGGCGAAATTATAAAAACCCTGCAAGACCTGTGGTCAAAAACAAATCAATCTGTGTATTTATCGGCGGCATACTTTGTGCCGGGCATGGGCGGGCTTGAGCACATACGGCGCGAAGAAAATTCTGGGGTACATGTGACAATCGTTACAAATTCATTGTCTTCGACAAATTCAGCATCCGTTTATGCAAAATGGGAAAAATACCGCACAGAACTGATTAAATCGGGCGCAGATGTTTATGAATTTATGTTGTCGGCGGAAAATCTGCGTGCGAAAAAGCATGGTCGCGCACGTCAGGCACGCGGTTTTTCGGTTCTGCACAGCAAATCGATTGTGTTTGACGATAAAATTTCGTGGATTGGCAGTTTTAACCTGGACCCACGCAGCGCCTATTACAATACTGAAAATGTCGCAATATTCGAAAGTCCTGAATTCGCCGCAAAACTGCGCGATATGATTATTGACGACACAAAAACTTCGTGGCATGTCACCATTGATGGCGATGATGTTCGCTGGGACGGTCAACACCGAACAGATGCCACGCCACACACATACTATCACAGCCCCGACACCACTATATTCCGCAGAATATGGAAAAACATCTGCAAATTAATGCCTGAAAAATTTGTTTAATGATGCACAATCAGGTGCAATATCGTACTAACCACAAACAATATCGTAATTATAACCAGTATTATTTTTGATGTTTCGTGTGAATGTTCCCCGTGACAATGGTCGCATTCGCATCTGCATTCACGAACAACCAAAAACCAAGAAATACCTAACATTACTGCCGAAAAAACAAAAAGCCATGGTTCCGCCCATTCTGGCATAATTTTTGAATGTGCAAAATCTGGCGCAACAAGACCAATTACCGACAACACAATCGGCAAAACACAACAAAACAAATGCGGCAAAATAGACGCAATTATTCCAATACCAACAGCTTTCTTTGACATTTTTATTTCCTTATATCTGTTTTTGGTGTCCCCAGCAGGATTCGAACCTGCTTCAAGGGTTTAGGAAACCCCTATTCTATCCTGTTGAACTATGGGGACGATTGGAATATATTTTATTCCTTGATTTTGATATTGCAAGACATAATACTAAGGACTATAATAACAACGCGATAAAGAAACATAAGGAAAAAGAAAATGGCAACAATTACAAGAACAGATTTTGCAAACAGATTGCGTGAACGTTTTGGATTTACTACCACCGACGCAAACAAATTGGTTGATGTTGTATTTGATGAAATTTGTGAATCACTTATCAATGGCGAAGAGGTTAAATTTGCTGGATTTGGAACATTTAAAATCTTGGCTAAATCGGCACGTATGGGTCGCAATCCAAAAACAGGCGCACCTGCGGTAATCTCTGCACGTCGTGTTGTGTCTTTTCGCCCAAGTGCAGAATTCCGTGAACGTGTCGCAGATAAAAAATAAACAAAGTATGATAAAATAAAAAAAACCGGCACTTGCCGGTTTTTTTATTCTGCTTCTTCTTGTAATTTATCGCGTACATTTGCAACATCTGATGCATACTTTGCAATCAAGCCATTTAAATCAGCGTGTACTAAATCTGCCGCATACTTAATCGCATTTGCAAACGCCAGCGCATCGCTGTTTCCGTGCGTTTTGAACGAAAAACCATTTAAACCTAAAAATGTTGCGCCTGCATACGAACGTGGATCAATTTTATGTTTAAGACGTTTAAACACATGAACCAAGAAAAATGCACCAATTATAGCCAATATTGACTTCTTGAAATTTTCGGTAATAACGCGCTTAATAAGTTTTGCAGTTCCTTCGACTGTCTTTAACACAACATTACCGGTAAAGCCGTCTGTCACAACAACCTGGACCACACCAGCTGAAATATCGTTTGCTTCAACAAAACCGATATATTCATACGGTAAATTATCTTTGTTTTCTGTCAGCACATGATTCAAACGTTGCAGTGTTTCATTACCCTTGGTTTCTTCTTCGCCAATATTCAAAACACCAAGTTTTGGTTTTGGCATATGACCAATAACTTCGGCATAAACACTGCCTAAAATTGCAAAGTCAAATAAATTGCCCGCATCACATTGAACATTTGCACCCAAATCAAGCATAACAACACGACCATCGCCCGCCCCAGATGGCAACATTGTTGTAATTGCCGGACGCGATATACCATCAATGGTTTTTAATGCAAGTTTCGACAGAGACATTAAAACACCGGTGTTCCCAGCACTTATGACCGCGGCGCTTTTACCTTCGCGCACATCTTTTATTGCCATATACATTGATGTGTTTTGTGCATGACGCAATACTTCACGAATTTTATCTGTTCCGCGAATAACATCTGGCGCATCAATAATCTCACAATTACGGGCAACACGTGGATATTTAGCCAACAATTTACGCAATGCGCGCGCGGCACCAAATACACGAAAGAAAACATGATCTTCGCCATTTTGATACAAATACTGGTTTATACCACCAAAGACAGCGCGTGGACCTTTGTCCCCGCTCATTGCATCAATCGCTATAATTTTTTTGTCAGTATCTTGCATTGTCATAAATAATAAAAAAATAGCAGAACCGCACACACCTGCGCACATTCTGCCGTTAAACGATAGTGTTTATTATTTTGCACCACATGCTGGGCAAACATGATGTGGACGTTTCTTTTCGCCACATTTTTTGCATACACCACATGGCATTACAGACAATGCATCGTGGCTGCGGCGTTGTGCGCTGCGTGCTTTACTTGTTTTACTTTTTGGCGTTGCCATTTTTCTATCCTTTTTTTTAATGATTGCTATTTTATAGAATTATTCTTGTTTTGCAAGAAAAAGTTTAATTCGATACCACCTGGGCGACAAACATACCGTGGTTATGCAACAACCCAACCACCGGTGTAAAATCATCAAACCCAATATAGAACTTAAATCCTTCTTCTTCTAATTTTTTAACTGTTTCCAATTTAAATTCTGCGGTTGTCCCTGGATAAGTGTGTGGTTTACAGAAAACACGTTTTTTTATATTTGGCAAAATACCATCTATAAAATCTTCGACCTTTTGTTGACCCATCGCCCAACGACCAGTAATGAACACGATTGTAAAATCATGGCCCAATGTTTCCAGAACACGAATCATATTTTCATTTGGTTCACCAAAACGGTCATAATCAGCAATCGCCCATTTATGAGCGACCACACCGTCAATGTCACAAAAAATCGCAGGAATTTCTCTCATAGTGATTACCTAAGTATCGGTTGCAAAACGCAACCGATACTTATTTTTTTTAGATATCCAACAACTGTTGTTGTTCGCCACCTTCGCGAGCCAATTTTTCGGCTTTTTCTTCGTCTTTGGCAATTTGACGAACACGGCGGACATATGCCCCGGTTCCAATTGGAATCAAACGACCAACAATCAAGTTTTCATTGATACCGACCAATTTATCAGTTGAACCCGATATAGCCGCATCTACCAAAACCTTTGTTGTTTGTTGGAACGATGCATTCGAAATAAACGAACGTGATGTCAATGATGCACGGGTCAAACCGACCAGGACTTGTGAAGCCTCTGCAACACGGCCACCATCATGTGCAACACGCGCATTTTCTTCTTCGAAATCAACACGGTCAACAACCTGGCCCATCAAGAATCCAGTATCACCCGGATTTGTGATTTCAACACGACGTGTCATTTCGCGGATAAGAATTTCAATGTGCTTATCGTTGATTGACACGCCCTGCAAGCGATAAACTTGCTGAATCTGTTCGACCATAAATTGTGCCAATTCTTTTTGACCCAAGATACGCAAGATGTCTTGTGGAACCGGATCACCATCGACCAATTTATCCGCTTTACGCACAACATCGCCACTGCGCACCAACAGGTTTGTACCCTTAGCCACAGCATATTCGACTGGTGCCGAACCATCGTTTGGTTCAATACGGATAATAATCTTCGATTTAGAATCTTCCAATTCAACCGTTCCATCAATTTCCGCCAACAATGCTGGTGTTGATGGACGGCGAACTTCCAACAATTCTTCAACGCGAGGCAAACCGCCGGTAATATCGCTTGTTCTCTTTGTTTGAACTGGAATACGTGCCAAGACATCACCTGCGGCAACTTTATCGCCGTTTGCAACATTTAATACAGAATATGTTGGCAACATATATTCAGCGATTTTCTTGCCACCCAATGAAATCACATTACCCTTGTCATCAACCAAAGTGATTGCTGGGCTTAATGGTTTCTTGGTGTTTGCCTTCCAGTTAATAACCTTGTGCGAAACAATACCCGTCATAGAATCAACTTCTTCCTGGACAGACACGTTTTCAATCAAGTCTTTGAACTGAACAATACCGTCTTTTTCGGCAATGATTGTGTTGGAATACGGATCCCATTCTGCAACCTTTTCGCCTTTTTCGACTTTGTCGCCATCGTTCTTAATCAACATAGACGCATATGGTAATGCACAACTGAATAATTCTTTACCTTTTTCATCGACGACTGCAACTTCACCATTGCGGCTAAGCACAACGACACGACCATTGGAATTTGTAATCGTGTTAACACCGGACAATTTCAATGTTCCCGAGACAGGCATTTCAATAAAGTGACTTTCGGCACCACCAGACGCAATACCACCAATGTGGAAGGTACGCAACGTTAACTGCGTTCCAGGTTCACCAATGGATTGACCGGCAATAACACCGACCGCTTCGCCAACATGAACAAGTGCATTACGTGACAAATCCATACCATAACACTTTGCGCACAAACCATCACTGTGACATGTCAAAACGCTACGGACATCAACAGATGGTAATCCAGATTCATTGATTTGACGTTCTGCAGCCTTGGTAATTAATTCGCCAGCTGGAACAATAACTTCCTTGGTAATTGGGTGAATAATATCATGTGCCGCAGTGCGTCCCAACACAACAGTTCCCAATGGAACGGTTAATGTTGAACCTTGGTACACTGGCTTTGCAGTAATATATTCATCGGTTCCACAATCGTGTTCGGTAATAACAGTGTTTTGTGCCAATTCAACCAAACGACGGGTCAGGTAACCTGCCTCAGCCGTTTTCAAAGCGGTATCCGACATACCTTTACGCGCACCGTGGGTTGACGTAAAGTATTCTGCCATGGTCAGACCTTCTTTAAAGTTCGAAATAATAGGAACTTCAATAATAGAACCATCTGGCTTCTGCATCATACCACGCATACCTGCAACCTGCTGAATCTGACCCTTGGAACCACGAGCTTTGGATACAGCCATCATATAAATACTGTTCCAATTTTCGCCTGTTGTTTTACCCAACGCTTCGTATGCTTTATCACCCAATTCATCGGTTGTTTTCTGCCACAAGTCAATCAACTTGTTATGGCGTTCACCACCCGACAACAAACCGTTTTGATATTGTTTTTCAATTTCAGCAGCTGCTTTATTTGCGTTTGCAATCATTTCCGTCTTTTCTTTTGGAATAACGATATCGTCAAATCCAATTGAAATTCCAGAACGTGCTGCCTGTTCAAAACCAGTATTCTTTAACGAGTCAGCCAAAATAATCATTGCTTTATCGCCACAACGTTCATATGTTGTTGCTAACAATTTTTCAATTTCACCAGCTGGCATAACCTTGTTAACCAAATCAAACGGCATATTGTCAGATTTTGGTAACAATTCGCCCAAAATCATACGACCCGCTGTTGTTTCGTATTTCTTACCATTGATACGGGCAACAATTGGTGTGTGCAATGTAATGGTTTTGTTTTCCAGCGCCATTTTCACTTCATCCATATTGGCAAATCGTGGCGAATTTTCTGTCACATTACCATTCATCAACGAAATGTAATACACACCCAAAACCATGTCTTGTGACGGCACAATCATTGGCTTTCCATTTGCAGGCGACAAAACATTGTTTGATGACAACATCAATGTGCGCGCTTCCAACTGTGCTTCCAATGAAATTGGCACGTGAACAGACATCTGGTCACCGTCAAAGTCAGCATTAAATCCTTTACATACCAATGGGTGTAAACGGATAGCTTTACCTTCAATCAACACCGGTTCAAATGCAAGCAGTGACAATCTGTGCAATGTTGGTGCACGGTTCAACAACACTGGATGTTGATAAATAACCTTTTCCAAGATTTCCCAAACAATGTCTTCGCCGTTCTCAACCATCTTGCGTGCGGTTTTTAATGTATTTGCATAATCACCAGCAAGCAAGCGTGCAAAGACAAATGGCTTAAACAATTCCAAAGCCATCGCTTTTGGCAAACCAACCTGGTGTAATTTCAATGTTGGACCAGACACAATAACGCTACGACCAGAATAGTCCACACGTTTACCCAACATGTTCATACGGAAACGACCCGATTTACCACGCAATGAATCAGACAATGATTTAAGTGGTCTGCGGTTTTGTGAAACCATCGGACGTGCTTTATGTCCATTATCGAACAATGAATCCACTGCTTCCTGTAACATACGTTTTTCGTTACGAACGATGATTTCAGGCGCGTGCATTTCCATAAATCTTTTCAAACGATTGTTACGAATAATCACACGACGATACAAATCATTCAAGTCAGATGCCGCAACATGTCCCGCATCCAATGTAACCAATGGGCGCATATCTGGTGGAATAACTGGCAATATATCTGGCAACATCCATGCTGGATCTGTTTTAGATTCCAAGAATGCTTCGACCAACTTTAATTGTTTAATAATAGATTTGCGTTTTGCTTCAGATTTGGTTTCTGCCAATTCTGCGCGCAAGCGTGTACGTTCATCACCCATATCCAAATTTGCAATAATTGAACGAACACCTTCGGCACCAATACCAACATGAAATGCGTCTGCACCAAATTCTTCAACAGCTGCTTGATATTCATCTTCGCTGATAACATCATATTGTTTAAGGTTTGTTAAACCTGGTTCAATAACAATATAAGCATCGTATGAAATAACCTGTTCCAATTTTTTCTGTGGCAAGTTATTCAACAATGTTGCGATTTTACCTTCACGCAAAAACCAAGTGTGTGCCACAGGCATCGCCAATTTGATATGTCCCATACGTTCACGACGTACAGATGACGAACCAACTTCGACCCCGCAACGTTCACAAACAACACCGCGGAATTTGATTCTTTTATACTTTCCGCACGCACATTCGTAATCTTTGACTGGACCAAAGATCTGCTGACAGAACAGCCCCTCTGGCTCTGGTTTCAACGAATGATAGTTGATTGTTTCCGGCTTTTTAACTTCACCGTGTGACCACGACAAGATTTCTTCCGGGGACGCAATTGTAATGCGCAAAGCATCAAATTGTTCCTTGGTTTCAATTTGTCCAAATATCTTTTGCAACATATTTGTCATATTTTTCTGCTCCTTAAGTAATTAGTTGCTAGTTGTTAGTTGTTAGATTTGCTAACAACTATAACTAATCAATTTTCTTTGGTGTCATTGCCAGACCCAATCCACGCAATTCGCGAACGAATACGTTAAATGCTTCTGGGGTTCCGGTTTGGATATCGGTTGAACCCGAAATGATGGATTCGTACATCTTGTTACGTCCAACAATATCGTCAGATTTAACCGTCAACATTTCGCGTAACAGGTGTGCGGCACCATGTGCTTCCAATGCCCACACTTCCATTTCGCCCAAACGCTGACCACCCATGTGCGCCTTACCAGACAATGGCTGTTGTGTAACCAATGAATAGTTACCTGTTGAACGTGCGTGAATCTTTTCATCAACAAAGTGATGCAATTTCATCATGTACATAACACCAACAGTAACTGGACGTGCAAACTTTTCACCCGTCATACCATCGTACAATGTGAACTGACCTGTTTCTGGTAATCCAGCCAACTTTAACATATTGTGAATGTCATCAGATGTTGCACCGTCGAATGTTGGTGTCGCCATTGGAACACCATCACGTAACAATTCTGCTTCGGCACGAACATCAGTGTCGGTCATCTTATCTAACTTTTCCTTGATGTCTTTGCCATAGATTTTGCCCATCATATTGCGCAAATCATCGGTAACAGCGCGTTTTGCCTTAACTTCATCCAAAACTTCACCAATCTGTTTACCAAGTGTCCGCGCCGCCATACCAAGGTGAGTTTCCAAAATCTGACCGATGTTCATACGGCTTGGCACACCCAAAGGATTAAGGACGATATCAACCGGGGTTCCATCTTCCATATATGGCATATTTTCGATTGGAACAACCGTTGAAACGATACCCTTGTTTCCGTGACGTCCAGCCATTTTATCACCCGGCTGTAACTTCATCTTGTGTGCGATGTAAACCTTGACTTCTTTTAACACACCAGCATTAAGCGAATTGCTTTCTGTTGCCTTTGCAATTTCTGCATCAGCACGTTCATTCAATTCTTTTAACTTGATAATGTGTTGTTCGCGCAGTTCATCTATCTTTGCTTGGTGTTCTTTGTTTTTCACAACCAGTTTTTTAACATCAACTGGTTTAATACCTTCGAACACTTCCGCTGTTAATTTTTTGCCAACAAACGGTTTCAAAGAACCCGTGCCAGAATCAATAATGTCGTTTTCTGCAATTTGGAAGATTTGATCCGCAAAGCCTTTTTCGATAATCGAAGTTTCTTCTTCGCGGTCTTTGTTAATCTTTTCAATCTTTTGCAGTTCAATCATCTGAGTACGTTCGTCTTTCTTCACACCATGACGGGTCAAAACGTTCACACCGATAACTGTTCCTTCTTCGTTTGGACCAACGCGCAATGATGTATCTTTGACGTTCAAAGCTTTTTCACCAAAGATATTACGCAACAAAGCTTCTTCTGGGGTTAATAATGTTTCAGATTTTGGTGAAACACGACCGACCAAAATATCGCCTTGTTTTACGCGTGCACCAACATAGATAATACCAGATTCGTCCAGATTTTTTAACGCTTCTTCACTGACATTTGGAATATCGCGAGTGAAACTTTCTGGTCCAAGTTGGGTATCACGAACCTTGAATTCTTTTTCATCAATCTTGATAGATGTGAATGCATCATCACGTGAAATACGTTCTGAAATCACAATAGCGTCTTCATAGTTGTATCCGCGCCATGGCAAGAATGCAACCAACACATTGCGACCCAACGCCAATTCACCATAGTTCATTGACGAACCGTCTGCGATGATATCGCCCGCAGAAATACGGTCACCAACCTTGACCAATGGTTTTTGGTGGATAAGCGTTTCACTGTTGCTGCGTTCAAATTTTTCCAAATTGTAAATATCAACACCCGTCACAACATTACGGCTGTTCATACATTTAACAACGATACGATTTGCATCCACAGATTCAACAACACCACTGTGTTTTGCAACCTTACCTGTCCTTGAATCACGCGCAACTTCACGTTCAATACCGGTTCCAACCAACGGTGCTTGAACACGCATTAATGGAACACCCTGGCGTTGCATGTTTGAACCCATCAACGCACGGTTAGCGTCGTCGTTTTCAACGAACGGAATCAATCCTGTTGCGATTGACACCACCTGACGTGGTGCAACGTCAATTAAATCGATTTCTTCTTTTGGCACCATTGTAAATTCGCCATCAACACGCGCCGTTACAACATCATCTGCCAAAACACCCTTGTCTGTTGTTGGGGTATTACCCTGGGCAATTTTGTGCCCCAATTCTTCGTCCGCAGTTAAATATACGATTTTGTCTGTGACGCGGCTGTTTTCGACAACATAGTATGGTGTTTCAATAAACCCATATGGATTAACACGTGCATATGATGCCATGTGTGAAATAAGTCCAATATTTGCACCTTCGGGTGTGTGAATTGGGCATAAACGGCCATAGTGTGTTGGATGAACGTCACGCACATCAATGCCGGCACGTTCACGATTCAAACCACCAGGTCCCAATGCAGAAATCAAACGTTTGTGTTCCAATTCAGACAGTGGGTTATACGCATCCATAAACTGTGATAATTGTGATGTCCCAAGGAATTCTGAAACCAAACTCATCAATGGTTTAACATTGATAACATCCTGTGGTTGCATATTTGCAATGTTTGGACTGCTTAATGCTTCACGAACCAATCTTTCAATACGCAACATACCTGCGCGGAAATTTTGTTCCAGCAATTCACCAACCGCACGAACACGACGATTTGACAAGTTATCAATATCATCAATTGTGTCTTTGTGGTCAATAATGTTTGTCAATGTCTTTAACACAGCCAAGAAATCAGATTTAGACAACAAACGGTCATCTTCTGGACGTTTACCAGAATCAATTTTCAAACGTTTGTTCATTTTGAAACGACCAACCGCTGACAAATCATAATACGCCGGATCAAAACCTTGACGTTGGAACAAGTTGATTGCCGCTTCCAATGTTGGACGTTCACCCGGACGGATGATGTTATAAATTTCAATCAACGCTTCTTCACGATTTGTTGTTTTATCCGCCATCAATGTATTACGCATATGTGCGGTAATCGTTGCATTATCAATCGAAATCAGCGATATTTCTTTGACACCCAATTTTGCCAAATCAGACAAAATTTCTTCGGTAATCTCTGTACCTGCTTGATACAAAACTTCGTCACCATTCATAATCGGGTCAAACAGATATTCACCAATCAACGATTCAGACGCAACACCAAATGTTTTTGATGTCGTGGCAATCTTTGCCAAACGTTTTGCTGTTAAGCGGTCACCCTTGGCTGCTAATGGCTTTTTATCTTTTGGATTGATAATATCATAATTCAAACGATATTTATCCAAACCATCGAATGCATTGACATCGCCAACCCACATTTTACCATCAAACTTTAACGCAATACGTTTATAGAACGCCGACAAAATTTCTGTATCAGACATACCACGAATGTTTTGTTTGCGTGGATCGGCCGCCCATTTCTTTTCGTCTTCGGCAGCTGGCAAGCAACGCAACAAGACAGTTGCTGGTATTTTACGACGACGGTCGATACGAACATAGATAACACCCTTGGCTTCTTCAAAGTCAATCCATGAACCATGTTCTGGAATGATACGTGCAGTATATGTGATTGGGTTGCCTGCAACCTTGGCTTCTTTGGTGGTTGCAAAGACAACACCTTGGGCACGATGCATCTGTGAAACGATAACACGTTCAACACCCGATGCGATAAAGCTGCCGCGTTCTGTCATCAACGGCACTTCGCCCATAAATATCTCTTGTTCTTTGATATCGCGCAAAGTTTTTTTACCGTCTTCGGCGACATCCCACAGAATCAATCTTAATTTTAATCTTAATTTGCTGGAATATGTCATATTACGCAGCATACATTCTTTGACGTTATACACCGGTTTATCCAATGTATATTCGACAAATTCCAAATCTGCAATACCCGCATAATCTTTAATCGGGAACATGGATGCAAAAACATTTTGCAAACCGATATTTTTACGATTTTGGGGTTCTACATCCGCCTGTAAGAAATCTTTATAGGAATCATATTGTATTTCAACCAAATCAGGAAGCGGAGTTTGCAAAAAACTTTTACCAAAAGATTTTCTAAATTTTTGGATAACTGCCATGGGTATCAATCCTTTCTTATTTTTGCGTTTTGCAAACAAAATTTTTTGTTTTGTCTTTTACACCCATCCGCCCACCATAAGAAATGTATCTTAAGGTGGGCTTATCGGTGACCCATATTTTCATATGGGATTTGTTTGAACACAAGCGGTGTTCACGCGCGATTGAATTATTTCAATTCGACTTTTGCACCAGCTGCTTCTAATGTAGCTTTCATTTTTTCAGCTTCATCTTTTGCAACTGCTTCTTTCACTGCCTTTGGTGCAGATTCAACCAAAGCTTTGGCTTCACCCAAACCTAAACCAGTGATGTCTTTAACTGCCTTAATCACAGCCAATTTGTTTGCACCAGCTTCTGCCAACACAACATCAAATTCGCTCTTTTCTTCGGCGGCTGCACCAGCAGCTGGGCCAGCGGCAACAGCAACAGCAGCCGCTGCGCTAACGCCCCATGTTTCTTCCAACGCTTTGGACAGTTCAACTGCTTCCATAACGCTTAATTTTGACAATTCTTCAACCAATTTCTGAATGTCTGCCATTTTGTACTCCTTTTAATCAGAATGTCACCATTCCGGTTTTTATTGATTCTTTTTTCCATACTCTGCTGAAACACGTGCCAAACGCGATGCTGGTTCGACCAAAATACGCGCGATAGTTCCACGAATTTCCAACAGGGAAGGAAGCTTGGATAATTGCACAATGCCATCTTTGTCCAGGACATCTGCATCCATTTTTCCACCAATGATGTTCAAATTTGCGTGATCTTCGGCAAACTTGGCCAAAACTTTGGTCACTGCCAACGCATCCGTCGCCACAGCAACTGCGGTTGGACGTTTCATCATATCGGATACAGCTTCAAAATTGGTATCTTTCAATGCCAATTTCATCAAACGGTTTTTAACAACTTTAAAGACCGAAACCAATGGACGTAATTCATTACGCAAGGCTTCAAATTCTTTTACTGTCAAACCATTGTTTTCAACAACGAAAACACCGTTTGCTTCCTGAAGAGATGACTGCAACGCTGAAATCAAATCTGATTTTTCTTCGCGTCTCATCTATATACCCTTACTTCTTCGTTTTGTTTAACTTTCCACCGGACTTTCATCCAGATGGGGCTTGGTTCCTGCCCCAAAGAATTGTTCTTTGTCTATGATGGCAATTAAGCCACGATTTGTCGTGACACCATCAGTCTTGGACAGAAATCTCTTTTTGATTTGGGTTGACCCAAATCAAATTACTTTACATCGATTTTCAGGCCCGGACCCTGGGTTGTGGCAACAGATGCCCCCAAGATATATTGACCCTTAGCCGATGCTGGTTTAACTTTTTTCAACTGATCAATCAATGCATTTGCATTTTCAACCAATTTATCCGTTGCGAACGACATTTTACCAATACCGGCATGAATGATACCGTTCTTTTCGGCACGATATTCAATCTGACCAGCCTTAGCAGTCTTAACAGCTTCGGCAACATTGTTTGTAACCGTACCTAATTTTGGATTCGGCATCAAACCCTTTGGTCCCAAAACACGTGCGACTTTGGACATCTTTGGCATCATATCTGGCGTTGCGATAACACGGTCGAAATTAATTTGACCATTTGCAACAGCATCTATCAGTTCTTCACCACCAACGACATCAGCACCCGCCTTTTTGGCTTCGTCTTGTGAATTGATTGTGAAAACTGCGACACGCACAGATTTACCTGTACCATTTGGCAACGACAACATTCCACGAATGTTTTGATCTGCCTTGGTAATATCGATACCCAAACGGATAGCAATTTCTAAACTTTCATCAAACTTCTTGGATGCAAATGGACGCAATGCTTCAATAGCATCCGCAATAGCATAAACCTTCGCTTTATCCAAACTTGTCCAAGTTTGCTGTCTTTTTGTAGCTTTCATGTCTTATTCCTCCACCTTTACGCCCATAGAACGACATTGACCAGCAACAATATTCATTGCAGATTCAACGGTAGAGCAATTTAAGTCAGGCATTTTTGCTTCAGCAATTTGCTTGATTTGATCTTTTGTGATTGTTCCAACAAAATCGCGACCTGGTTTGTGTGAACCGATTTTCAATTTAAGTGCCTTTTTAATATAATAAGACACAGGTGGCAATTTCATAATAAATTCGAAACTGCGGTCGGTATAAACCGTAATGATACATGGAATCGGCATACCCGGTTCTTTATCTGCGGTTTTGTCGTTAAACTGTTTACAGAATTCGGCGATATTAACGCCTGCGGCACCCAAAGCCGGCCCAATCGGTGGCGCTGGATTTGCCTGTTTTGCAGGGACGACCAATTTGACCAATCCCTTAACTTCTTTTTTTGCCATTTTTCACTCCATTTTTCTTGTTGTGTTGTGGTACGATGTGGCGCATCTTCCACAGTTGTTGCGATTTTACTAAATCGCGAAAACTCTTTTGGTTTTACACCTTTTCAACCTGGGTAAAGTCCAATTCAACGCTGGTTTCACGACCGAACACCAAAATTGTAACGGTCATTTTTTGTTTCAAATTATCAACTTCAGAAATAACACCATTAAACCCAGCAAATGGACCATCGATAACATGTACTTCCTGGCCCACTTCGTATGTGATTTCATCAACAGCAACCGCACCTTCTTCGACTTGTTTCATCAAACGGCGCGCTTCTTCTTCGCTAACCGCGATTGGTTTCTGTTTCGCACCAAGGAACATAACCACCTGGGGCATCAATTTAACCAGCGAAAAGGTTTCATTATTCATAACCATTTGAACAACGATATAACCTGGAAAAAACTTCTTTTCAGATTTAACACGTTTACCGGCCTTAATCTCAACAACTTCGCGTGTTGGGACCAAAATTTCACCAAAAAACGCATTAAGGCGACGCTTGTCAATTTGTTCACGCAAACCACGTGCGACCTTGTCTTCACAGCCCGTATGAACATTCACAACAAACCATTGCATTTTGTCTTCCATCTATACTTCCTTCGCTAGTATTCTTTAGAAAATCCACCCAACAATAGCATTAAGCGCACTGTCGATTAAAAAAAGAAACAATGTCGCCAACGCAGAAAACACCAGAATCATAATTGTTGCACGTGTAACTTCATCACGTGTTGGCCACACAATCTTGAACCATTCACCACGTACAGATTTGATAAATTCCAGCATTTTTTTCATAAAACTTACCCAATTTTTTCTCACGTTACGACCATTGTTTGCCCAGTATTCTGGCAGGGGCAGAAGGAATCGAACCCTCATCCGCGGTTTTGGAGACCGATATTCTACCGTTGAACTATGCCCCTGTAACTATAAAATATCGCCCGATTTCTGCTGCAATACCCCCAATGATCTGCGCTAAGATACCACAGCCATATAAAAAATCAAGTGGAAATATTATAAAGATTAAAAAAAATCAGCGCAAGAAAAAATTACCCCGTATTTTATAAAATCTTAAATTTGTGTAATTTTCACTTGCACCACCATATCAAATTTTTCTACAATCGCGATATACCAAGGGGGAGAAATTCGTGCAAAACCGCATAGAACCGCCAATTTTACTGTCTCGGGTTTTGACGCTTGTCTTTGCGGCAACGTTGGTTGTGCTGGCTGCGCTGCTGATAACACTGTATAAAATGTTTCCTCTTGATAGACCAGAGGTGTTCTTTCTACGTTCCGTCAACCCGAACAATGCCCAGGTTACACTTACCCAGGTTATGCCAGATGGTGATGATTTAGAACGCTATAAACGCGCTTTTATTGCCGAATATATCAAAACACGTAATGAGGTTAGCCCCAGTGTTCGCACTATGGAGAAAAATTGGGGTATGCAGAACGGCACCATAAAAACAATGTCTTCGGACGATATTTTTGCTGGATTTGCGGGCACTGCGATGTATCAAGAATTCTTGCTGAATAACGGCAGTTTTGATTTTTCTTGTTCGGTGGAATTTTCCCCGGGCAGTGTAAATAAATACACATCTGACGGTTCGGTATATACTGTTGATTTCAAATGGTTTTGTACAAATAGTTATGGACAGACCGACCGAAAAGATTATAGAATAAAGATAACACTGGTAACCGATGATGCAAATGCGATGCGTTGGACCGACCATATGGAAAATCCATTGGGCTTGCGTGTTGCAGAATACACGGTTGAATCTGGCGATGGTGATCCGCTTGATGCGTTCGTCATTGGCAGGGAATAGTAAAGCAGAGAAAGGAAAGGACATGATATTTTCAAGAACGATTAAGTTGAACATTTCTTTATTGTGCTTGGCTTGTGTTTGCGCCATGCCAATGTCGGCATTTTCTGCACAGAATGCGTGGAATAACCCAAGTGCAAATATGACATCGGGCAGCACCAAACCTGGTTATGCACAATTGTCCTGGTCCAAAGGAACGGTTTTACCAATCAAATTGCGCAGTGGCATGGTTACGATGGTTACATTGCCAAACGGCGAACAAATCGAAGATGGTATGTTTGGCGACGATGGTTTGTTTAAATTTGAAGGTACCGCTGGCACAAACGTTATGTATTTAACACCAAATTCTGGGGTCCAAGGTGGTGATACTAATTTGATTGTTACTGGTAAATCTGGCAACAAATACATATTCTATCTGCGTGCAGAACCATCCAATTCGTCTGAGGTTACCTATTCTCAGGTCGAAGTTGTAATGGACGGTGGCGCAACTTTGCCAAATGCAACCGGCACAACAATGCCAAATGGCACGATGTCATCTGTATTTAAAAAGAGTGCCCAAAAATCAAACACGGTCGGTGTTGATGGCGAAGATTATGGCTGGATAAAATCAATGAAAATCGACCCTTCTGAATTTCGCTTTGATTTGGATATCTTTGTTCCAAATCCAGACGATTATGTAATTGCGCCTGAACGTGTATGGCGTGACCGTATATTCACATATATTGATTTCGGTGACAAGGTTATATCCATGACTCAACGTCCGGTGGTTTCATTGTTGGTCGAAGGTGGCGAATCCCCTGTTGGTTTCCGTACCGATGGTGAAGACGGCCGTTTGATTATTGTCGAAGCGGTTGGCGACATGGTCTTGCGCAGTGGTCAACGTATCGTATGTATCAAAAAACGTGAAAAACCATTCTTGATTACTGATACCGCATCTGTTATGGCTTTGGCTGAGGCAAATGTTGCACAATCTATGATGTCGGGACAATCGTTGAACAATATGGCTTATGGTTATGATATGGCCGCCATAAATAGTGCTGGTGTGAATAATACCGGGACACCTGTTATGATTGGCGATATGTCCAACAATGCCGCGGCTGGCTATTATATGCCAACCGGCTTCGTTGCTGGCCAGGCATATCCACAACCTGCAACAATAACACCAATGACACAATCTGCAGGTGGTGTAACAATGATGCCAACAGAACGCGTTACGGCTGGTTCATATTTGCCACAATCAAACATTCCACTTATTACAAGCAATCAGGCTGGTGTTGCCGTTGAATTGAAATCAGATTCTTCGGTCAAGGCGTTAAATGATTACTGGGTTGATTTGCTTGCTAAATTCAGTGGCGACAATGGACAAGGAATATTGACCCCATATAAAGACAAGGTGTTCTTTGCTGTTGACGAACAGGGTGTTGGCGATCTTGGGTCGGGCGCATCTGCGGCACGCTTGTATCGTTTGCGCATTGGTCCAATGAGTGATATTGATGCGGCACAAAAACTGTGTGACCAATTGTTAAAGTTCAGTGGTGCAAGTTGCAGTGTCGTTCGTATTCAATAAGATTGTAATAACAAGTGCGGATATGTTGTAATATGAACAAATTAAAACAACAATTTTTAAATATGCGTGACTCGACCCCAAAGCAAGTTCAATGGTTGCTTTTGGGTGCAACATTCATTGTGGTATTGATTTTGTTAACATTATTACTGACTGGAACAAAAAATAAATCTGCCGCACCAGTCAAAGAAGATGTCCCTGTGAAAATAACTTTGTCGGCCGATACTGTCGATTGGGCAAATGTAACCGTTGGCGAAAAAAAGACACAAACCATATCTGTGAAAACAACCGCCCCTGCTAAGGTATCAATGGGTCAAAATAAAACTGTTGCTGGTTTTAGTGCAAAAACCACATGCACAGATGCCGCCGTTATAAATGCCAAAATTTCATGTAATGTATTTTTGGAATATGCGCCGACTGTTGCCGCAAAACCAGAAACATTAACATTATCTATATATTGGCGTGGCGAAAACGAACCCGAAGAAATGAAATCTGCGGAAAAAGTTATGGTGGTTTTGGGCGCATCCGCACCAGAGCAAATTGAAAAACCAAAATCAGTTGTAACACCAAAAAAACAAATCAATGATTTTGATGAACCTGAATATGTTGCGCCAACAACAGCTACAAAAATTGAACAAGAGGTTAAATCTATTGCGCCATCAGATCCATTTGCAACAGAACCTGTTAAAACAACCAAAACAAAATTGCCGACAGCAACGGAACCATCTGTTGCACCGGTTGTCCACCCAAGCGAAAGTTGTTCTGACTTTGCGTTTCCTGGGTATGATGTATATGGCACTCAAAATGGTTGGATAAAACCAGAACACGGTGGTTATTATTTCTATCTGTTTTCTGATCGCAATTGTAAAAACGCAACTGGGATATATAATCCTGGAACGGGTTTGATTACAGATATTAATGATGCTGGCAAAAAAATCGGTACTGATGCAGAACATATAAATTCTGCTTTGACAACCGGTTTAATGCCGACACTTATGGACGCACCACGTGCACGTGTTGCAAATCGTCCAACATCTGTGGCAAGCGAACCAATCGGTGAAATGGGTCGCATTACATTAAATCCAGCACCAATCAAAGATGCAATATTTGATACCACAGACCAAACTGTTGTCGTGTCAACACAACCATATGACAGAACATTTATCCTTCGTCAATATAAACCAATTCCTGCAACAATTGTATCGGATGTTCGTGCTGATACGGCATTGGATGCAGATAACTTACATTTTCCTGTTCGCGCAACGGTTGACCGTAATGTGTATTCAGACAATGGTCGAACAATAATAATTCCAACAGGAACATTGTTGTTGGGTTATGTCACCGGTCAAGTACCTGGTCCTTATAAGGCAATCGGTCGTATGAACATAAAATGGTATCAATTTGTTTTACCAAATGGTGTTGAATTTAATTTTGCAAATGACGAACCTGTTTCTGCCGACGCCCAGGGTCGTATTGGTGTTCCTGGACGGGGCAGTACCGATTACTTAGAACAATTCGTTATGCCAATGTTAACATCTATTGTTCCAGCGGCTGTTAATATGATTGCACCGGTTGCTGATAAATTCGTAAACCAAATTGATTTGGATAATAACACCGTTGTGCAAAGTGGGACCATGCGTTCTTCTGAACTTGCAAAAAACGAAATCATAACTGCTTGGAATCAGGTTGCACAAAAATTATTGGTTGATATGATGGATAATACCGTTCCGCCATTTACGATTCCGGCTGGAACACGTATTACAGTATATTCTCCAAATGATTTAATGGTTGCGTGCACAACAAACGAAAAATGTATGGTTCGTACCGCCATGGCAAATAATGTACGCAGCACACCAAAATGGGGTGCATATGCAGATTATAACGATGGTACTTGGGTTGGTCAGGCACGTTCATTTAATTTGGGTAATCTGTGTGAACCTAAAAATGGTATTATAACTGCAAAATCATATGATACAGTGCGCGAAGAATTACAGAAATTGGGTTATTCATACAGCACGCTTGTCGCATATTGTCAGGCCAGTAATTATGAGGCAATTAATAATGCAAAACAACAAGCGGTTTATCAAAATCAACAAGATCCATCTAATACTAACAGTATTGCCAGCACAGGTGGCAAAGGAACACAGAAATATAATGAACAAGTTCTTGGGTTAAAATACAACGATAACGGCACAATTGAAAATCCGTTCAAGAACTCTTCTTCTGGAAACAATGCATCAGAAGCAGTAATAAAATGTACAGACGGTTCTAATCCAGATGCAAATGGTTGTTGTGCTGGTGAAATTTATACAGATATGGGCGACCAGGGATTTAATTGCTGTCCCGAAGTTGGTGGCGATTGTTTCCCGCCGATATTGTAGATAGCAAAAAAACATTATACAAAAGCCCCACTAAAGTGGGGCTTTTTATTTAAAGGGTAATTATATGGATACATCATAACAATAAAAACAATACAATAAATTAAACGCGCATCTTTGCGCGTTTTTTTTTGTTTATAAAATAAAACTCGTTTTTTTCGATTCGCACGCACAAAAACAAAACAACATATACGAATCGAAAAACCGATTCGTCAATCAACCCAAAGTTGTAACAATTTATATAATTCTCTTGTGTTTCTATAAACAAATTACAACGACTTATAACAAGGAGTACAAAAAATGACACAAACCCAAATGGCATACAATCAGGAAAAGTTTCACAATGCAGAACAATTATGGTTTTGGTTTTTATATTCTAAATCTGTTCAAAATGGATATACGCATTACCACGGCACACCAACACGCAGACCGTGTGAATTATTAGATGTCGAAACATTAATAACCAAACTTTATCTGTGTGGGAAATTAAGTGATGAACAATTGGCTGTTATGAAAAAATTTGGTGACCGGCGACGTGCACCACACCAATATATATGGTCTGAAAATCGTGCAGCGGCATTATGGCGGGATGCAATGAACACAATTGAAACGGCGGCTTTAGAATGCGGTTGGTTAGAAAAATAAAAAAAAGGATACGACAATGATTATTATTGCTTTTGCAGAAAACACTTCCAAAATTTTGCCACGCATATTGTGTCGCCATTATCGTCATTGCGCACCAATAATATGTTCAGGCAAAGATTTAATTATGTATCAATTTATACGACGAAATCATATTACAAAAATTCATCTTTGCCCACGTGACATCACGATTCTGCGTCTATATGGTTGGAAATTTGTTTATATCTCGCCACCCACACCAATAAATCTTGATTGTGTATCTGCATATTCTTGTGTTGATTTATGCAAACACACATTAAAAATAAAATCCATATTTATACAAACACCATATGCACTGTATAAATATTTAATTCATAAATAAAAATGCCCAAACGGGCATTTTTATTTATCCATATTGCGTTTGATTATGTACATCTGCAAAATACCAAACAGGTTTGACACTGTCCAATACAGCACCAGCCCCGCTGGCATCCACGCAAACATTACCGTAAATATTATTGGCATCCAACGCATTGCGCGTTGTGTTTGTGCAGCAATATCATTTTTATCTGCCGATTTAGATGCACCTGATTGCAAACGTTGTTGTAACCACATCGATGCCCCCATCAATATCGGCAAGATAAAGTATGGATCCATTACCGCCAAATCAGATATCCATAAAAAGTGTGCATTACGCATTTGAACAGATATTATTAATGCTTTATACAACGCAAAGAAAATTGGAATTTGAATTAACATCGGCAAACACCCAGACATCGGTGAAGTCTTGTGTGTTTGATACAATTTCATCATTTCAATTTGCAAGCGTTGTTTGTCATTTGCGTAAAGTTTCTGTATACGTTGCATTTCTGGCTGCATTTTCTGCATTGCCGCCATTGATGTGAAAGATTTACGTGTTAATGGCCACATCAGCAATCGCAACAAAATCGTCATGATGATAATCGCGACACCATAATTCATAACAATTGCGTTTATTACATTTATCAGCCACAACATCGGCATTGCCAAAAACCAGAACCAACCATAATCCACTGTTTTTTCAATACCTGTGATTTTCTGTGATGCAATTTTTAATGTATCACTATCACGCGGACCAACATAAAGGTATGTAACAATATTCACATTTGATTTTGACGCAACATTTACCGCACGCGCAGTTATATCTGATTGATATATTTCACCATACTTTTGCGCGCGTATTGTTTGGTCTGGCACATCAACATCCGTCACCGTTTCCCAATACTGATCAACAAACCCGGCAAACCCATTTGTCGTTGTATATGCCTGTGGTTTTCTGGCCAGCACCCGCCAATCATCATGTTCAACATCACCATTGGCAAAAACAACCAAACCAGTATAAACCCCAGCAGATGACGGACGGTCATTTTCGCGTCTAATTTTTGCGTATGGTGCAAAAGAAAAATCTTTTTTAGTATTGTTTTTTATTTCGTCATTGACTGATATAACATATCCATCAACAGAAATTGTTCGATTAAACACAATGCCATCACTGTTACGCCAGGTATAAGTATCGCCAGATTTTTTCCACACGGTATTTGCCGTTGGCGCGGCCACACCGACACCGACAACGCCGATTTCCGCATAAGAATCTTCGCCAGACAATAATTTTACTGGTGCGCTATCCTTCGCACTTGTCGGAAAATCTAATAAATCAACATTTGATATACGCAATCCCTGGACATCAGCGGTAATTTTATCCGCTTTAATCTTTTCCACCGGAACACCAGAAATATCGACCGCAACCACAGCAGAATCATCAACCGGAACAACATTTGTATTTTTACCAAATATAATTCCAATGGCCCACCATACCGCGATGAATATCAAAAACCAGCGCAGAAACCCACCACCCTGTTTTTTTGCTGTTGCATTTCTATTTGCGTTCCATGCTGCAAACCCAGAATTGTTATTGTCTAAATACTTTACCATTTTTCTTTTCCCCAACTATTTTTTAAATATACATTTACGACGGGCAATTAACCAATTTAATATATAAAGCCCGACACCAACGCAAATAAATATATCTGCGACATTAAATGCCGGCCAATGCGCCCCACCAATATGAAAATCCAAGAAATCAACCACCGCACCGAAACGCATACGATCAATTAAATTTCCAAAAGCCCCACCAACAATGAATGCCAATGGTAATTGTTCATAATCCTTTGCCCGCTTAATCATATAATACGATATAAAACCAATTACAAATGCCGTTATAACAATAATAACAATTGGTGCAGATTCACCCAACGCCCTAAATAACGAAAATGATGTTCCAGGATTCCAAGTAAACACAACATTAAAGAAATCTGTCACATGCGCCATCAAATATGGCACTGGTATTAATTCCCACGCTGGCGCAGCAAGCGGAACACCCCCCGTTATAAGATTTATAAGAAAACCCTTTGATATTTGGTCAAGCAATATTATTGCTAAAACAACCAACAATAATTTGATTACTTTTTTCATGCGTCCCCTTTCGCTAACATCAACACAGAATATAGCAATCCAGGGTCACAAAATCAAATAAAATGTTCCACAAACTATTCTGATGTCCGCGCATTCGGATCAAGCGCCGCATAATTATCACTGCGTAATTGTTCAAGCACACTGTGTATTTTTACATCGGAAAACTTCATGTGTTGCAAAACATCCGTACCAAGCGAAAACGCGGTTTCAATAGTTTCCGGCAAAGCATCATCTACACCATGTTTGCGCAGCACTTTACAATCTGCTAAATTACGTGCACGTGCAAAAATTTTAACCCGTGGCGCGATTGTTTTAACCGTTAATACTGCATCTTTTGCCGTTTCTGCATTATCAAGCGCAACTATAACCGCCGATGTTTTACGCGGATGCAGGCCAAAATTACGCAACACTTCACCGTTTTTGCAGTTTCCAAACACAACATTATAATCTTGTTCACGGCCACGAACAACTGCGTTCACATCCATATCAACAGCAACATATGAAATTCCGTGTTCTTGCATTAATTTGGCAACAATTTGCCCAACGCGTCCAAAACCCAAAATAACGACAGCGGGTGTTATTTCCAAACCACTACGATCCAAACTGCGTGGGCGATATGAAGCAAAAATCCAACCATGCCGACGCATAAAATCATACACAGCCAACAACACCGGTGTTGTCATAATAGATAAAATGATAATTGCTGTTAAAACTTCGGAACTGGTTAATGGAATTGCATTTATCCCTGCGGTCTTCATTGTTTGCAACATCAATAAACCAAATTCACCACCCTGGGATAAAATCAGTGCCATAAATACTGCATCTGGAACCAACATTCCGCGCACACGCGATACCATAAACAAAGCCATAAACTTTACAAACACCAAACCGCACAAACCAATCAAAATATAATTCCATTTTTCAATCAACAACGGAACATTAAGTCCCATTCCCAACGCGATAAAGAAAAACGCAAGGAACAGCATTGAATACGGGCTTATTTCCGCGCTTATTTGATGACGATAAATCGTTTCAGACATCAACATACCGGCCAAGAACGCGCCCAAACCAACCGGTAATCCCATCATATCCAACACCGTTGCCCATACAACAATGTTTAACATAACAGTTAATAATAATGCTTCTTTGCTTTTTAATTTTATTACCCGTTTTAATAATGGGTTCAAAATAAAACGACCAACAATTACCACCGATACAACAAGCAACAACGACAAAACAACAACATCTATCGCCGTTGCCCCAAAATTAAACGATTTTCCTGCAAACACTGGCAACATAGCCAAAATAGGAATCGACAATAAATCTTGGAACAACAGAATTGAAAAACTTTGGTTTCCAACATTAGTATTCAATTCGTTTCGATCTGATAATAATTGCAAATCTTCGGATGTACTGGACATAGCCAAAATCAATGCAACCATCAAACATCCCAATACCGACCAACGCGTTACGCCAAATAACACTGGAAACAACATAACAGCAACAGTTAAAACCTGGGACGCACCAAGACCGAATATCGTCTTGCGCATGTTCCACAGACGGCTCATATTAATTTCCAAACCGATGTTGAACCATAAAAACAAAATACCCATATCACCCAGTAATTGCCATGTCTGGTTCATTTCAAACAAATTTAATCCAAATGGTCCAGATAAAACACCAGCCGCCAAAAACGCAACCAGCGCACCAATTCGTGCCGCACGCAACATACATACCAGTACGAATAAAATCCCAAAGAAAATTAAAAATGATAAAGGCATCTCTCTCTCCGCTGTTAATTTTTATTATATCACAAAACGCTTGCTAGTTTTACAAATGTTTCTGGCGATATTTCTTCGGCGCGTTCGGTCCCAGTTAAACCAAATGCCGACCAATCAACCCCTGGCACAATTCCGCGAACCATTTTGCGTCGCTGACCGAAAAGTTTTGCGGTCACTTTTTCTATTTTTTCCAAATTGCCAATTTGTTTTATTTTTGTTTTGTTTGGAATAATTTGCACAACTGCACTTTCCACCTTGGGTCGTGGAACAAAAGCACTTGATGGCACACCAAACAAAATCTTGGCATCTGCAATCAATGATGTTAGCACTGACAGGCGTCCATATTGTTCATCGCCAACATGCGCAACGATACGTTGGGCAACCTCGCGCTGAAACATTAATGTCATTGATTTTATTGATGTGCCCGTCGCCATTTGATGCAGCCAGCCAATCAACAATTCCGTTCCCACATTGTATGGCAGATTTGCACAAATCGCGTATTCTTTGATACCTAATTTGGAAAAATCAACCCGCAACGCATCACCATATATTATTTCCAGTCGTCCATTGGACGCATCCGCCACACGTGATAAAATCGGTTCAGTCGTTTTATCTTTTTCAATTGCAATTACGCGCTTTGCGCCCGCCAATAATAATGCACGGGTTAAACCCGCCGGGCCCGGTCCAACTTCAACAACTGTTATTTTATCAATATTGGGGACACTGCGCGCGATACGACCAGTTAAATTTAAATCAAACAAAAAATTTTGCCCGAATTGCTTTTTGGGTTCCAATCCGCAATCACGCATCATTTCGGCGACAGGTGGCAAAGATTCAATTTCATTTGTCATAATTCGCGCCGTCCCCCAAATGCCAACGATAATGTTCCATCATCAATATAGTCTAAATCACCACCCAGTGGCACACCAGATGCCAATTCACTGAATTTCACATTACCATTACCGATTACAGACATAATATAATGCTGAGTTGTTTTCCCCTCAACCGTATTGGGCAATGCAAAAATAATTTCCGTTATATTTTCGTTTTTTATGCGGTCCGGCAAAGTTTTCAAATTCAAATCTTCGGGTATAACACCGTTCGCACCCGACAATAAATTGCCGATAATATGATACCGACCATGAAATACAGACGATTTTTCCAATGTCCACACATCGCCCATATCACGCACGACACAAATTTGCCCATTGCTACGACTCGTGTCGCGACAGAATTCACAAGTCCCCACATTTTTATCGGTCAGTGTTCCACACACTGGACACGGCACAACATTTTCAGTTGCATCCAAAATTGCCGCCGCCAAATTTTCCGCCCGCCCATCACGAGTTTGCAAAATCGATAGCACAATTCGCACCGCCGCCCGATTTCCAACCCGCGGCAGCTTTGCAAATTGTTTTATTAACTTTTCAATTTTCGAATTCATTTTTCAATTCCATTCCGCGACAACATAATTTGTTTACTTAAATCGGCCATTGCAACTTCAAACGCATCTTGACCATCTTTACACATAATATCTGGTTTATAACCATGCAATTCAAAATTGTCAATTTCCAATTCACGATAGTTAAGACCAACACTAAATATTATGTTGCTGACCGGTAAAAATCCAGTTCCCATATTACCAAACCTTTCCATACCAGCCGAGTTGTCCCCAACGACCCTAACATATGGATGATGTATCATACGCAACAAAAACATTTCAGAAGAAGACCCCGTATGTCCATCCGTCAAAATATATACTGGTTTTGCATAACCCTTATCTGCGTTAAACTTTGTCATCGGTTTTTCATTACATGCCATTGGATCAGAATCACCTTTGACATTATCCCACCAACAACCATTTGGACGAACCATAGGTAAAAATCTTGCAGCATCTGGGTTGTTTCTTACAAATGTGCGTTTCGTACTGCGCACATTATCGCCATACAGATATTTTGCCAATTCGTCAGAATACTCACTACTTCCGCCACCATTACGACGCAAATCGACAATCAAAGCAGATGAATTATCTAATGAATCTTTGAATGTCAACAGTTGTTCACCAACCCATGTATCTGGATACATTCTGCGAAATGCGATAACCGCTATATTGTCTGGGCGCAACTCTGTTACAAGCGTATTTGGTTTTGCCAAATTTTTCCCGACATTTTTATAATCTCGTTTAAAAGAACATCTTGCCTGAGTATCATTAAAACCCAACCAAATATGATTATCAGGAATCACCGCAACAACGTCTTTCAATCTATTAAATAATTCCAAAGCGGTCATATCTTGATCACTGTGATAAATATCTAATAATTTTTTCAGAACTTTTCTTTTAATAATATCTTTGTGAAAAGGCCAACCGCAGTACACATTTATCAGAATACGTGCATATGTCGAAACATCGCGTTTTATCTCCTCTTTGGTCAACAGTTGTTCTGCATTCTGTAAACTACGTCTTTCGTCAACACCGACAACGGTTACCCCTACAACATCCTCTGTCTTGGACAATGCCAGCAATTCGTTTTCCATATCTGATATACTGCGAATCTTGAACATTTAAAACCCCATCAATGAAACACATAGCAATCAATACCAGATGCCGATGCTTTTGTTTTTAACGATTGTGCTGCGCTTTCCGTCAAACCATATGCACGCACGCGGAACAATCCATTTGGTGCTGTTTCAATAATCGGCGTTGTACCAGTTGCATTTTTTACGGTTGCAATCATACGTGACGCTGCATCACGCGTTGAAAACGCACCAAATTGAACACCAGGACCGCTTTGCGATACTGTAACCGGCGCATGATTTGTTGCCGCATGATATGCGCCTGCAAATGTATTTACTGATTGTGTATTATCATAAACTGGTGCAGACTTTGGTGTTGTATCAATCGGCGCCACAGTTGGCGATTCACGCACAATCATTGCTGGTGCTGGGTCGCGTGCCAACATATCAAACCCTTTATCCAGCAGCTTTGCCGAAACCGCGGCACGCACATCTTTATTTTCTGCACCCAAAACAACCGCCATTAAATGTTTATCACCACGTTTTGCCGTCGCAACAAGTGAATATTTCGATTTATTCGTATAACCCGTCTTCATACCATCACAACCCGGATATGTCGCCAACAAACGATTTCCGTTTGTATATGTTTTGCCGCCGTATGTCCACGACCCAATACCAAAGTATTTCCAGTATTGTGGGAAATGCTTATACACCGCCATCGCAACCAGCGCGATATCACGCGCAGTGGACAAATGGTCATCGTCCGGCAGCCCCGAAGAGTTTTCAAAATTAGTTTTCGACAATCCTATTTCCCGTGCCACACGTGTCATTAACGATGCAAAATTACCCTCTTTCCCACCTTTCAGGTTTTCTGCCAAGACGCGTGCAACATCATTTGCACTGTGCACAGCAACCGCCTTTATCGCGTCTTCGACCGTAATCTTGCTGCCAGCGGGCAAACCAAGTTTTACCGGCTCTGCATTTGCCGCAGCATTTGAAACGATTAAATAGTCGTCCAGGTGTAACCGCCCATGTTCCAGCGCATCAAACGTCAGGTACAGCGTCATAATTTTTGTTAAACTTGCCGGATAGTTCAAATCGGTTGCGTTTTCAGAATACAAAACGCGCCCCGAATCCATATCGGCGACCATTGCTGCACGGTAATTCGCCGCGTTGGCAATTGATGCAAAAAACAGCATCGGCAAAATAAGAAATCTTCCCTTCATAGTAATTAAAGTTTAGTAAAATTTTGCCCCCCGGGTCAATAGAGAAAAAATAATAAAAAACACCGGCATCCGTCTTCACTTCGTTGCGTCGTGACAGGTTTGCCGGTGTTTTTAATCAAGTGTTCTTAAACTTATTTTATCTTCGTCTACGATTACTAATTTGCCGGTGTGAATGCCAAAACGGCGGGCAGAATTAAAGCCATCACGCATACCATACAACTGTTCATCATATATACTTGATATACCACGGCACAAACACAACTGATTTGCGACCACGACATCATTACATACGGCGATAATTGGAATATCTGGTTTGCGACACGAAATCTGAATTGCACTTTCGGCATCACGTGCAAACACAATTATCGCAACCGCGTGGTTCAGGTATGCCATGCTTGATACCGAACGCGACCAATCATTTTGTGGTGTGTTATCAACGCGCGACCAATCGTATGGGTTCGCGATTGTATCAGAATCAGAATACGACAAAATGCGCGCCATTTTATCAATAACATTGACTGGATTCACACCAATGGTTGTTTCTTCGCTTGTCATTGTGGAATCGGCACGCAGATATGCCGCATTTGCCACATCAGAAATCTCGGCACGGGTTGGAAATTCCGCATCCACCATCGTTGCCATCATTTGCGTTGCCATAATTACTGGTTTATTCATAGTGCGACAAACACGAATAATCTTGCGCGAAATTGCCGGCACTTCCTCAAACGGAACCTCAACCGCTAAATCGCCACGCGCAATCATAATACCGTCCGCCGCAGACACAATTTCATCAATTCTTTCCACCGCATTTGGCCGTTCAATTTTTGCAATTATTTTGATTGGGTGTGTTGTGCGACTTGCAATAAATTCACGCACAACCGCAATATCAGACGCACGTTGCACAAAAGATATTGCGACATAATCTGGCTTTTTCGTAATTGCATATTCCAAATCATCGCGATCTTTTGGGGTCAGTATTGGCGTTGCAACATCTGTATCCGGCAGGTTAAACCCACGCCGCGACCAAATTTGATCACCACGAACAACCGTCGCAACCACTTTGTGCGCCGCCACCGATTCCACCGTCATTTCAATTTTTCCATCATTCAGTAAAATACGATCACCCACATGCAATGATTTCAGGACATCGTTATCTGGCAAATAAACGCGTTTGGAATTTCCAGGTTTATCAACATCATCAAATGTAAATTTTTGTCCGACTTTTAATGGATATTTTTCATCTGTTTCAAAATCACCAATACGGTGTTTGGGCCCCTGCAGATCAACAATTATACCAATCGGCTTGCCCAATTCTGTGGCAACATCACGAATTAAATCAATCTTAGCCCCCTGCACACGCCCCGTATCATGACTGAAATTTATGCGAAACACATCAGCGCCCGCCACAACCATATCATATATGGTTTTGCGGTCACTGCTTTTCGGGCCGATTGATGCGGTAATTTTGGTAAAATTGTACATACCCCTCCCCACACATTACAATTTTGTTTGTCTTGATTTTTTCAATTTATGATATATCATATCAAAACACATAACAAGGGGAAAAATATATGAAAAACGCAAACCACGGTGCAATTGATAACCAACAATTAACAAGCATTATTGAAAGAATTGAAAAATTAAATGAAGAAACCGCTGCAATCGCCGCTGATATCAAAGAAGTGTATAGTGAAGCAAAATCGGCTGGTTTTGACCCAAAATATATTCGCCAGATGATACGTTTGCGTAAACTGGATCCAGACGAATTGATGGAAACAGACGAATTAACCCAAATGTATCGTAATGCGTTGGGTCTGTAATGAAACGATTCACAAAAACTGTTGAAGATTTTACATGCGCACATTGTGGCGCGACTGTTTCGGGCAATGGATATACAAACCATTGCCCGAAATGTTTGTATTCACGCCATGTGGATAATACCCCGGGCGACCGCGCCGCGACTTGTGGCGGAATGATGGCACCGATTGCCGCTGAAAAATCTGGCGAAGGGTTCATAATCACCCATAAATGTGAAAAATGTGGTAAAACCATTCGTCAACATGCCGCCCCAGAAGACGATATTGACGCAATTATTTCTCTTTCTGCCGATAATTCTTTTATATTCGGCAAATAAAAATATCGTTGCAGTAATTCCGTATAAATTCCTATACTTTATATATGCAAGAAATCTGGAAAGTGCAAAAAGATAATCTGTTTTTATGGGTCCCGTTTATAATGGCGGCGGGTGGTGCACTATATTTTTCAATTGGGTTTGAGCCACATATTCCATTTGCGTTTTTAATATCAGCAATTTTGTTTGGGACAATGTGTCTTTGGCGCGCACCAATTATTATTCGCGCAATTTTAATTTTTCTTTTTGGTTTTGTTTACGCGTGTGCGTACACCAATACGATAGATACACCAATATTAAAGAAAAACTTGCGCGATGTTGAAATTGCTGGACGCGTTAGTGATATTGATTATACCGCCGACAAGACACGTATTTATATTAGTGTTCCCGCAAATGAATTAAACATTGATTCAAGTCGTCATGCAGTGGTGCGTATATCTGTGGATACAGCAAATCAAATAAATATAAACGATGAAGTTGAAACAACCGCGACATTGTTCACCCCCAGCCCGGCGGACGCACCCGGTGGCTTTGATTTTGCACGTTGGTCGTATTTCAACAAGCTGACATCAACTGGATATGCCGATGATATTACAATAACGGAACGCGCACCGAATAACTTACGTTCATGGATACACAACCACACAAATGCACCTCTGGTGGACAGTTTGATATTGGGATATAAACACACCCTGCCCGCAGCTGAACGCGAAATCTGGACATCGACGGGTGTTGGGCATGTTTGGTCAATCAGTGGTTTCCACATGACGCTTATTATGGGTTGGTTGTTCGCGATATTTTATTTTCTGTTTCGTTTAATACCACCGATTGTTAAACGCATACCTGCAAAACACATCGCCATGTGTTGCGCGTGGGGCGTCCTTATTTCTTATGTACTGATATCTGGTGCATCGGTTGCAACACTGCGCGCATTTTTAATGGCAACACTTATTTGTTTGGCAGCATTATTGGGGCGCGGGGCGTTTTCATTACGTAATGTATGTCTGGCATTTTGCATTCTGTTTTTGATTAACCCATATTATATTATGACAGCGGGTTTTCAGTTATCTTTTTCGGCTATATTTGGTCTTGTCTGGTTTTGGAATTGTGTTAATCCAAAACTGCCAGAAAACAAAATTCCGCGTTATCTAACAACTGCTGTTTTAACTGCGATTGTTGCGTCAATCTTTACTGCGCCATTCATCGCCGTGCATTTTTATTCGGTGCCAATCTACAGCATTATCGGAAACTTAATTTTACTGCCCCTGTTTTCAGTTATAATTATGCCACTTGTTATTATTGGCATATTTGCAGCCATTTGTGGTTTTGCGTTTCCATTACATATTGCAGATGTTGCATATAACTTTACTTTGTCTGTTGCAAAATTTATTGCTGAATTACCACATGCCACAATACAAACACCATATATATCTAATATGGCACTATGTTTGATTATTCTTGGCATGATGTGCGTTGTTTTAATTCGCCCGTTAAAGATAAAAATGAATTACATACTTGGGGCAATATTTATACTATTTGGCATTATCACAATTGTAGCCACACCAAAACCGTTGTTTATGGCAACAAGCGATCATGAACTTGTCGCGTTTGTAAATGATAATGAAATTACATTTAATAAATCGCGCGCATCAAATCATTATTTCACTTTTGACACATGGAAACATTTTGCACATATAAAAACAGATACACCAAACACACGTGCGAAGCATAAAAAAGGATTGTATATATTTCAATCACCAAAAATCAAAATCGCATATATGCAGAAATTTTCTGCACTGCAAAACAACATAACGAAACTGTGTAATGATGAAACGGTTGATTATATTGTTTCGTATTTTGATATCACTGCGCCGAATTGTGAATCTAAAATTTTACGCGATGGATTTATAATTTATGAAAACGGCAAAATTATTTATCAGAATTACAACCGCCGTTGGAATATTCAGCACTAACGAAATACAGGCCTGACGCCGGTGCATTTGGACCCGCAGCGCTGCGATTTTTTGCCGCAAAAATCTCATCAATATCGTATGGTTTACCAGCGCCAATTTCAACCAATGTTCCAACCATATTACGAACCTGGTGATGCAAAAAAGACCGCGCTGAAAATTCGAAAATAATTTCATCGCCTTGTTTTATAACGGTTGCCGAATCAAGCGTTTTAATCGGTGACTTTGCCTGACATTCGGCGGCACGAAAACTTGTAAAATCATGCTTGCCAACCAACCTTGAAGCTGCGCGTTTCATCGCAGTTATATTTAATTTGCGCGGCACCCACCAAACACGATTTTTATTTAACACTGGTTGCGGTCCACGATTTAATACGACATATTTATAATTGCGTCTTACACAATCAAAACGCGCATTAAAATCGTCCGCAACAATTTCGCAATTTAATACTGCAACAGGTTTATTAACCAAATAAAAATTCAATGCCCGCATAACTGTTTCGGAATCCACGTCTTTATCCAAATCAAAATGTGCGACCATATTTAACGCATGCACACCAGCATCTGTGCGACCCGCGCCAACGACATCGGGACGCGTACCACAGAAAGAAAAAATCGCATCCGACAAAATTGATTGTACAGATGGCCCCTGGGCATTTTCTTGCCACCCGATTAAATCGGTTCCATCATATTCAAGATTTACTTTATAACGGGTCATTTTTGTTTTTCTTGTTGTTTCATACACCTTATACACCGATTATCAAAACTTGTTTCTTCGTTCCAACGTTCTTGCATCAAACTTTCATACCATGAACAACCATTATTACAGTACCCGGTTCCTGGATGACATGACAAACACTTACATTCACCATTGTTATTATGTTCAGAAACAAGTACATTACAGCTCATAAATGCACAAAAAGGATGTGTATCAAGCCATGTTGGTGCTTTGTTTTCTGCCATTGTTATTCCTTTATCATTTTCCGTGTCATCTTTGTTTTTTGCAGCTTATACAACGTTCTAGTTTTACCCAATCGTTTTTGTCTGCTTCGTCCCGCAAATCTTTATATTGCTGACAGTTTTCACAACGCAACCCCATACACGTTAAGCATTTACACGTTCCGTTTTTATTATGTTCAGATTGCACAACATGGCAATCAAACAAACCACAATATTTTTTACTGTTATCTTCGGCCATTTGTTTTCCTTAACTTTATTTTCCAAATACAATCTCTGCTCCGCGCAAGCCATTTATAAAGCTTTTCCAATTCATCGGTTTTTTACCTGCTGGTTGAATTGTGATTATTTTTAATTCGCCGTTTTCAATACGTGTTTCCAAAATTTTCACATCTATGCCATTTATCTTTGTCCGGCCACAGCCCAGCGCACGAATTTGGTTATGAATTGATTGTCTAGATTTATTCCAATCAATAATTTCATCGTCACCAATGAATTTCTTTGTATATGTTGCATTACCACTTTGTGCAACTGGCACATATTTTTCTGGCGCATTCAGGTATTCAACAATCATATCAGAACCAACTTCTGACACACGTTTTTCAATCGTATCATTGGTATCATTTTCACATATATCGAACGGCACACGCATAAGGATATCGCCCGTGTCTAATTCCGGAACAATTTTCATCAAACAAACGGCACTTTGTTTGTCGCCATTAAAAATTGCTGTTCTGATTGGTGACGGCCCGCGATAACGTGGTAAATCACTTGGGTGAATATTGATAACAGGTGCAGAATTTAATACATCATCTCCCAAAATCACACCGTATGACACAACCACAACCATATCAGGTGTGTATTTATATTCTTTGATGTTTGTATGAACGGTCAGCCCATTTGTTTCCGCCCATGTATGCACCGGCGATTTTGTTAAAATATGTTTACGACCAACCGGCTTTGGTGCGCGCGTAAAAACCGCGACAATTTCATGTCCGGCTTTTTTAATCGCGTTAAAGATTGGGACAACAAAATCATTTGTTCCCATTAAAACTAATTTCATTTTATGCTTTTTTGTATTTACGCACCTTGCGCATAACCATTTCGCGATGCACCGGCGACAGATAATCAATAAACAGAACTCCGTCCAAATGGTCTGTTTCATGTTGCACGATACGCGCCGGCAGGCCCGACATGTGTGCAGCCAAACTTTTTCCGTTTTCGTCCGTCCATTCCACATCAACATTTTCTGGACGCACCACATCTGAAAAGACCGGCAACCCGTCCGATCCCAAAACCGACAGGCACCCTTCTTCCATTTTAACCGTCTCGACACTTTTACGAACGATTTTTGGGTTAATCATTTTGAACACTTCGTTCGTATCCGGATTCATCATAACCAAGAATCGTTTTGTAATGTTCACCTGGGGCGCAGCCAGGCCAACGCCATTTTGTTCATGCATCATTTGCACCATTTCATCCATTGCATGCAAAATATCGGGGGTAATTTCACCCACCGCGTCGCACTTTTCGCGCAAGACCAAATCGCCACAAAGTTTCATTTGCAACATTTACAAAACCTCTTATAATGAATGATAGCAAAGGAATACCAAATGACAACTTATATTTTAATTTTATTAATTTTCATCGCGGTTATGACAATTGTGCAGTTTTTTCGCCGTCCAACCGTTGATATTTCGGCTTTAAAAGAAGATAACGCAAGACTTCGTGAACGCCTGGCGGAACGCCTGGGCGCGCTGTCGCAAAACGCGATTGAATTAAAGAATATCAGTGCAGACATCGCGAATTTCAAGAATATCCTTATGGGCAACAAACAGGCACGCGGAACATTTGGCGAACGGCAATTAACCGACATCGTGACCGACATAATGCCACCAGAAACCTATGATTTTCAGCATGTTTTACCAACCGGTGTGCGTCCAGATTGTATTATTCGCCTGCCATATCCCCCGGGCGACATGGTAATTGACAGCAAATTTCCACTGGAATCGTATAATCGGTTGGCGAATGGCGAAGAAGGCGCAAAAAAGCAGTTTGAGCTGGACGTCCGCAAACACATTGACGCGATTGCCGAAAAATATATTATCCCAGGGACTACCGCTGAATCTGCAATGATGTTTATTGCATCAGAATCTATATTTGAATCGCTGCATCGCGATTTTCCAGGTGCGATTGACTATGCCGCACGGCGCAAAGTGTTCATTGTGTCACCATCAACACTGTGGGCGACATTAAACACAATTCGTGCAATATTGTCGGACATCAAGATTAAACGCGTTGCGGGTAAAATCAAAAAAGAATTGGAATTATTGCTGGCCGATTTGGATCGTCTGTCTAAACGTGCGGGTGCAATTGATCAACATTTTGCATTGGCCCAGAAAGATATCGGCGAATTACAAACATCTATTGATAAAATTACCCCACGTGCCGAAAAAATCCGCGAACTTGATTTTGGGGAATAAAAAGGCAAAAAAACACCAGCAAACCTGTCTCGACGTAGCGAAGCGAAGACGGATGCCGGTGTTTTTATTGATACAATTTTTGGATTGCCACGTCGCCTGACGGCTTCGCAATGACAATGGAGCTTGCCTGTTGTTTTGTCATTGCGAGCCTGCGAAGCAATCCAGTGTTTTATTTTCTGCAACCTGTTTTACGATTTATCCAAACCGCCTCATCTGCCAATTTCATTATTGGCATATCTGATTTGCTGTCGGAATAAGAACGCACAATGTGTGGTGTAATTTTCTTTTTTTCCGCCCAGGCATTTAATGCGGCAACCTTGTTTTTGCCCCAACATAAAAATTTATATTTCCATGGATAATCTTTATCCATTTCCGAACACATAACCGCATCAAATTTTATATCGCGCACCAATGGCCGCAACAAATAATCTGGGGATGCAGAAATCAAAACAACAATGTTGCCCGCTGCGCGTTCCGCCGCGACGCGTTCTGATGCCCAACCAAATCGATTTAATTTATGCTGTCTTATAAAATCGCGTGCGAATTTGTCACGCATGCCCGCCGTTAAAAACCGACGCATAGTTTGCCGCCACCAAATTCCCGGATGATTTATCAGCCGCCCAATATACGCAACTAAAATTACCGGCAAAAAAGCCCAAGTCCGCAACGAATGACGCAAACAGTATTTTCCAAATTCAACATTTGCATCATACGCCGACAAAGTCCCATCAAAATCAAACACAACAACATTTACTTTCTTTGCTTTATTTTGCATTTTTATTCCTTTCACTTGCCGTTATTATAACAATATTTTATAAAACTCTGCAAACCAAAAAACACCGGCAAATGCCGGTGTTTTTTATTTCTGCAATTCTTTACGAATTGCCATCAATGTTTTGCCGATTCTGTTTTCACCACTGCCTATTCCAAAACCACATTTATAACACACCGGGCACGCCTTTATTAAAATCGCATCACCTGTATTTTTCAACATTTCTGCTGCATCTTTATTCTGTTTGAACTTTTCCCGCAATGCGTTTTCCATTATTTCATATTTATGTTTATCAAAATCAGCACGACGATTTATTTTATATTCTGGCGTTTTTGTTATCAATCGCGCATCGTCAGCATTTTTCATATTGATAATTACATTAAAACGCGAATCTGATGCATAAAATTTCATTGCCTGGTAATAATGTTCCGCACTTGGAAAGACAAATTCTTTGTCGTCAACCGTCATGCGTATTGGAAAGATTGCCAATGGGCTTAAGAACCAATACGGCCCCGTCGGTGTGCAAAATCTTATTTCTTGTGCCATTTGTTCACCTTTTACTTTTTCATGTTCATCAAACCACGCACGCGGTTGCGCAGGTTTTCCATTACCACGAACAATGCCGGCGTCAGCGTAAATGTCCAAACCATTGATGCCAACATACCACCGATTAAAACTGCCGCCATTGCTGTCTTCATGCCGTCACCACCGAACATTTGTGGTAACATACCCGCGGCAACTGCGATTGATGTCATTAACACCATATTCTTTCGCTGGGTTAATTCTGTCCACAACGCGTCGGCAATTTTTTCACCACTGCGCACGCGATTGATTGTCGGTTCCAGAACCAAAATACTGTTATTAACCACCAAACCAACCAACATAACAAATGCCAACATGGCACCAACGTTCATAGAAGCACCAGACAAGAACAGCATGACAAACACACCCGCAAAACTTGTTATAATTGCGGTTGCCATTGTTAATGGATGGGTCAATGAATTCAATATTGCCGCCAATAACATAAATGTTAATATGGACGCAAGTAAGAATGCCTGACCAATTTCACCGGTTGCGTCGCCTTGAATTTCCGACATACCGCCAAATTTATATCTGTAACCGGGTTGCCAATCCATATTCTTTACAACCGATTCTATCTTTTTCTGAACCGGCCCCAGGGTTGATTTACCCAAATTAATATCAATTTCGGTGATTCTGTTTTTATCCAAACGGCGAATATCTGGCGCAGCCATAACAACCTTTTGTTCACCCAATTCAGACAAAGCAACCATCCCCTTGGACGAATTGGCATAAACCACATCAAACAAATTCTGGGTCTTGAACGGTTTTGCAAATTCAACAACAATCGGGTATTCGTTACCGTTTTCTTTATACTTATAACTGTCGTTTCCATAAAGCGCATAACGCAGCACCGTTCCCGCATACGAATTTTTTACGCCCCAGAAATCCATCTTATCTGCATCGGGGATAAACCGCACTTCGTTAGTTGGGGTTTGTTGTGCCAACACTGCCGATTGAATTTCTTCTATTTTATTTATTTCATCAATAATTTTCCGCGCATAAGATTCACGTATTGCATCGTCTTCGCCATATATATTCAATACGATATCGCTTGATACACCCGACATTGCCATTCCCGGACGAATTTGGATTTCCAAATCTGGAATATCGTTTAACATCGGCAAAATTTCGCGCGACAATGTTGCATCAGATTTACGCCGATTTGATTTATCAATCAATTCCACCTTTATCTGAATATTCTGTAAACCTTGGTCACCAATTTTTACGGTCGTTGATTTAATTTCCTTGATATTGCCCAGGCGCGATTCAATCTGTTTTACAATCTCGGCTGATTTTTCATAAGTTGCGCCCATTGGTGCGCGCGCAGTAATTGTAATTTCATTAACATCTGTTTTTGGTTGGAATTCATTTCCAACAAATCGCATTAAAAATGTTGATGCAAACAATACCAAGAAAGCCAAACCAACAACGCGGCCCGAATGTATCATTTGATAATTAAACCATTTGCGCAGCCAAGATGACTTTTCGGCCTTTTTGTTTTCGTTTACTTTCTTTGCCATTTCGCGTTTATTGTCTGCGGACAGTTTCAAGAAACGCGCAATCATCATTGGTGTTAACGTAAAACTGAACATCAGTGATAACAGTGTTAAATACACAACCGTCAAACCGAACTGAATCATAAATTTACCAATAATACCGCCCATAAATGCCAACGGTAAAAACACCACGACATTTGTTCCAACGCCCGCCAATACCGAAACAGCAACTTTCTTGGTTCCGTCAATTGCCGCGCTTTCAGAATCTTTGCCCGCGCGCATTTCTTGCAGTGCAGCCTCAATCAAAATAATTGCGTTTGACACCAGTGTTCCCAATGCCGATGAATACGCAAGCAATGTGACCGCGTTAATTGTAAACCCACTTGCAGATACAAATTCAAACCCAGCGATTAACGATGCCGGAATCACGACACCAGCAATAACTGTTGAACGCCAGTTGCGTGTGAACGCAAGCAAAACCAAAACCGTAAATATAACACCCAAAATAATTCCGTTAATTGTGTCGTCTGTATCGTTTGAAATCGCAGTTGAAGAATCAGATATAATTTCAATACTTGTATCAACATTCGGGAAATGTGCTGCAAAGTCTGCGTTTAATTCCGGCAATTTTTTGCGCAACCCTTTTGATATTTTAATTGCGTTACCATCGTTCGCCTTTTCAACGGATGCAATTACAACATCCGTCCCATTATAACGCGCACCGTTTTCAATATCGCGCGCCGCGTCACGCACAGATGCAACATCTGATAACTTGAATCGGATACCTTCGCTGGTTGAAATCGGCAGATTTGCAATTTCATCAACATCTGCAAATTCACCAATAAAACGCACATTGTTTGATGTCGCACCATATTCAATTTTACCGCCCGGCACATTGATGTTTTTATTTCCCAATGCCGTTATAACATCCATAATCGTAACGCCACGTGCCGCCATCAAATCTGGATCCATCGCGACACGAATTGCACGATCGCGCCCACCAAATGTTGAAACCTTTGCCACACCATCAATTTCAGTTATCTTGTTAGCCAATATATCTTTGACATATTGCTTAATTTCTTCGCCAGATGGTCCGGTTAAAACGATATCCATAACCGCTTGCTGTAACGGGTTCATTTTTTCAACCACGGGTTGCTTTAGATCATCTGGAAATTGTGACGCCAGTCCGTCAATCTTGGTTTTAATTTCTGCCGCTTTATCATTTGCATTTATGCCCAAATTAAATTCGGTCATGATAAAGCCACCGTTTTCATAAATACGCGATGTAATATGTTTTACCCCAGGCACTTCGGAAATTGCATCTTCGGCCTTTTTAATAACTTGCGATTCTATTTCATCGCTTGACGCGCCTGGATACACAAATGTTGCCGTCACCATTGGAAAGTCCAATGACGGTGTTCGTTCAATGTTTATGCGCGGATATGCAACAAGCCCCAGCAGCACCCAAACCAAAACAAACATTAATGTAGTAACTGGACGACGAACAAAAAATTTCAACATTTTATAACCCCTACTTTACAACTTTGACCTTATTACCTTCTGAAACATGCGATGTAATAACAACATCACCGTTTTCCACACCAGTTATCATCGTGTTATCCGCATCACCACGAACAACAGCCACTGGGATACTGTGCGCAATACCATCGCGCACAACAAAAACATTTCCGTTATGCACGGCATATGTTGGCACATAAAATCCGTTTTCGCGTATTTCAACAGTATGTGCACCGTCCGTTACACCACGCGTGCGAATAATATGCATGCCAGAATCTAAATCAATTGATGATGATACCGATACAACTTCGCCACCACTTGATATTTTCTGACCACTCTTGAATTTAGAAACACGCATACTTGATACATAGGCGCGATTATTTTTGATAAACAACGGCTCATAAATCACACCATCTGTTTTTTTCATTTCAAGAACACTTACCGGGACACCGTTTTTTTCGGCATCGCGCGTCATATTAAATACAGACATATTCTGTTCCATACCGAACGACACAAAACGATATATAACAAATAATGCGAACACCGCCATTATTATACGCAACACGATATGCCGCGTACGTTGTGTGTTCAAATTTTTAATTTTTTCAATTATCTTTCTCATTTTATTCACCCAACTTTTTCACAGATTCTGCCGCCATTAAAATTTTGTATTTAGAATTCAGCAATGCCATATCCAATTGATACAGACCGCTTGATGCTTCGGCTAATTCAATTGCCGATGTTTGCCCAGCAATAAAACGTTGGCGCGAAAAGCCATATGCTTTTGATGCCAAATCGCGTGCATTTTGTAATGTTGTTAAATTTCCACGCAAGTGGTTATATTGCTTTATTGCATTATCATATTTTTCTGTTGTGATTTTTTTAGATTTATCCAAATCTTGACGCGCGGCTTCGGCATTCATCGCATCAACCGTTGCATTCGCACGATCTATGCCACCGGAAAAGATAGGCATTTGAAACGCCAGCCCCCAATACGCAGATTGATTTCCCTTTTTATCAAACAATTCGTCCGCCGCATTACCAATCGCAGAATAATTATATGATGCAGTTGCCGCCAATGTTGGTAATGCGCCATCACGTTTGGAACGCGCAGATTTTTCATACATACGGATTTGTTGATTCAATATGTCCCATTCCGGTGTATTTGTCAATTCGCCCGCGTCTAATTCTGCAAAAGTTTTTGGAAATTCGGTTGTTAAATTTAATTCTTCATCAACATCAACACCAGCCAAAATTTTCAACATACGATGCGCTGTATCACGATTAAATTTTGCATCCGACAGATTTATTTCCTTTGCTGCGATATCAGATTCAATCTTGACCAAGTTTCCACGATTTGCGCGGCCCGCCGATGTTAAATTGCGACGCGCATTTTGCGCTGATTTCAGATCCTGTTCGGTAAGTTTTACTATCTCATCTGTCATTTTTGCCGTCCAGTACAGGTCAACCGCACTATATTTAACCTCACGCCGAACCATTTCTTTGCTGGCTTCGGACATTTTTATCGCGCTGCGCATGGCATCAACCGCATTACCAATTTTCCCAAAAGTATAAATTGGTTGCGTAAATGTTAAACCCGCCATAAAAATATTATCCGGCATTTCAATTTCTGTTACTGGATTGCCATTGTTAATCATTTGACCAATCAGGCCACCAAGTTGTGGTGGCAATGACATATTCATTGAGCCACTGAACGGATGTGCAACATCGACCATATTCATATATGTCGCCGAACCTTCCAACCTGAACCAGCGATTTGCATTAGCAGCATCTAATGATGCTTGTGCCTTTTTAATATTTGCATCCGCCTTTTTCATATCTTGAGATTCGTTTAATATTTTTTCAACCGCCGCATCAAGCGACAAATCCATTGCATACAACGGGAACAGTGGCACAGCAACAAACATCGCGACAAAAAAACTGATTATTTTTCGCATATTATGCAACCTCCATATTTTCTAAAATTTTATTAATCGTTGACATTGCACTGGTTAATTTTTCTTCGTCTTCATGTGATAATTTTGCAAAAACCGAGCCGATAATATTTTCAAATTCTGTAATCATAGCCCTTGCAACATCAGCGCCCTTTTTGGTCACGCTGTACCACGTATTGCGACGGTCGTGCGCATCAACCTCTCGTAAAACCAAACCTTGTGATTCCAAAACCTTGAAAGTCGCGCACAGATTTGGTGTTGTTGTAAATTCACGATATGCAATATCTTTCAACAAAGCACGCCCGCCCAGGTACAAACGCACCAAAACACTAATCTGCGAACGCGTATAAGACACATTTCGTATCATTTTAGACTTTGTATGGTCCATTAAACGATCCATAATACGCATATTGTCTTCGATAAGACGAATAAACTCTTTATGTGCCATTTTGTCCCCCTTTTCATCAAAAAACACCGGCAATTGATTAAAACCGCCAATTATTATATATTTTAACAATTTTATTGCAAGTGGTATTTTTAGAAAAAATTTATATTTTTTGATAAAAACTAAAAATATTATTGCAAAACAAGCAAAGAATATTATAATCTGCGTTGTCCTTGGGGTGTCGTCTAATGGTAGGACAAGAGATTTTGGTTCTCTTTATCATGGTTCGAATCCGTGCGCCCCAACCAAAAATTTAACCGCCCGTTTGGGCGGTTTTGTTTAGAAACGATACATAAATCCAATCTTGACCATTGGCACGATTCCAATATCTTTCAGGACTTTATTGATATCATCAATTGTGTCCTTTTTTGCATCCTGGTAATCGTCCCATACTTTATCAATATCTTCTTGAACATTAGTATTTGTTGCGACTGCGATAGTATCCCAGTTATCTTTAATATCTTTGATTGTTTCTTCCAATTTAGGATCGTTTGGATCTGGATTAGTTACGGCTACAAGATTTTCAATCCATTGCGGATTAGATGTTCCGTTCAAATACCCCTTAACGTCATTTGCCAAATCGGCAATATTGACATCAGCGATACTGACGCCATAATCTGATTGAATTCGGGTGACTACACTGTTATACATTGGATCTTGACCATAAGAACTAGTTAAGAAATCCTTAGCTGTTTGACCAATGGTGTCACTTACGATTTTATCTGCCTGTGGTTTTTCAGCGGCACCATTCATAATGGTAACCATGTTTGTATTATTGCTGTAATCAATGCCGTTGATTTCATAACGACCCTTTAACACAAAATGTTTGTCATCAATGTTGCTTTCCTTGAACTTTGGTGCCTGTGAAAATACAACACCGGCATCCATATAGAATTTAAAGCCGCGCCATATTCCCAAATCAAACCCAAGACCAGCGTATGGTCCAGAATAGTTCCAGTGATATTTTACACCGATACGACTGCCTGCGGCGATTTGCGCGCGCAAATTATCACCCACATTACCAACAGAATACATATAATCGATATTCTTGGACGTTTTAACATTAGCAGAAATGTCCAAATCACCAATATAATAACCACCAGTCAGGCGAATTCCACCAAGAAACCATGTATTGCCGAACGGATAGAAATCAACCAACAATCCCATACTTTTGTTCTTTAATTCAAACGCTGCTTTTACAGAATTTGGATCAAGATGAATTGGGTTATCCTGGTCATCTTTGATATATTCAGCAGTTTCAAACCCAGGGCGTTTTATATTCATCCACAACGCCTTCATATTCAAATCAATATCATAACCATCAATATTATTATCATTAAGTGTTGCGTTTAACCGCAGCGGCGATGGTATTGTGAAATCAAAACGCAGGCCAAAACGTTTACCCCAAAAAGATGTTGCATTTTTGTTAACATATCCAACAAACATATTGTATCCTGTTAATGGTGTTACCAATGGCACACCGACACCAAATTCCCAACCAGACATTTTTTCCCTAAACGATTTGTTTTGTTGTGCTGCACAGGCATCAAAAGATGTTGTTCCCAACGCTAATATTGATAATGTGGCAAGAATTTTTTTCATAAGCATAACCTTTGTTTTGTTTCCTACACGCAAAGGCTAGCACAAACTTAGGATTTTATTCAAGGTAAAATCATATAAAAAACGCCGCCCAATCGGACGGCATTGTTATTAGTTATGAAAATTTTATTTTGTGTGTTGTTTACACCATCTAAGTGCATTATCCAAATATGCACGCGCTCTATTCAAAGCCATGCTACCAAAACAACCACGTAACTGACCCTCGGCATCAATCCATGTGCTATAATCAGCTGGCAAAATCTGATTTATTTTACCAAGACGATCAATTACATTTTCTGGGGACAATCCGCCAGCATAACCACTATTCACATCATTGTATGGTGGTACATCATAACTCTTCGCTGCAATACCAGCCCCATATGACTCATCAAACAACAGATTAAATTTTGCATTTGTTGCATGTAAAGAATCTATCTTTGACGCAACCCGTTTATTATAAGGCAAAATAAATTCACGATCTGGAAATCTTGCAATTAAATCATGCACTTTATGCGCTCGAAAAACGTATGCAGAATCGCCAATGTTTAACTGGATTCGCTTTATTAGTGGTTTTTCTGTTTTTTTATTTTTTCTATCCAGCCAACCCCGTATTTGATTAGGAACCACATTGTTGCACATATCATCACACCAATGAAAATTTACATGTAAAGCAATGTTCGGCTGTTCTTTAAGATTTTCAACCGCATCTAGCAATTTGTTAAACCAAACATAACGTGGCAAACCATACATCATTGCAGACGGGTAAGCCTGGACCCCCAATTCTGCCAACGGCGACACACTAAGCAAATCAAGTGTTTCTTCAATATCCAAATCTTCACCTGGATCAGACATTGTTATATATCGCAAATTCATATTGTGTTCCTTTTTTTGAGCAAGAGCATCACAAACCCTAGCATATCTTGGCATAATTGCAACATAAAAGAAAAAAATTGAAAACAGCAACATTTGAGTATAAAATACCGTCACATACGGTCCCATCGTCTAGCGGTCAGGACATCGGATTCTCATTCCGGTAACACGGGTTCGATTCCCGTTGGGACTGCCAAAAAATAAAGCGCACCACTTGGTGCGATTTGTTTTTTCTGCTTTCCCCAGGAATCAAACCCGTGCGCAAGGGTTCGAACCGCCGGCACAAGGCGGACGGACGGACGCCAGTTCCACAAAGTGTTAACGATGGGGAATGTGCCAAGGTGACGAAGTATTCCCGTTGGGACTGCCAAATTTTGATTAAAAAACACCGGTATTTGCCGGTATTTTTTATGGTTTTATCACAACCTATTTTTTACAATTATTCTTGTTATATAATTTGTCATATTCTTTTCCAACAGCCGCCATTAATTCCCGCCGTGGAGAACGTTTATCTGCGGTAAAAACATATGAAAAATCACAGAACCCGGCATCTTCCCAATCTATAAATGCAACAACATCAAAAGTTTCTGGATTTACTATGAAATTATCCGCAATATCCCCATGACACCAACCAAAACAATAACCAGGTTTTGCACTTGCTGATGGCTTTAAATCACGAATCTCTTTTGGATCTGCACACGCAATATCATAAATAAATTTTGCAATTTTTGGCGCAAGAATACTTATGTGGTTTATAACATCATCCATTTCCATTTGTGATAATGTGACCCCAGAAATGTGTTCATATTTTCGCACAATTTTTTCGTTCCACTTTAACAATTTAACCCCGGGGACATATATCGGTGATATTTTTGATAATGCATCAACAATACGTTTTTCGCGCACCGCCAATTTATCTGCATCGCTTCGGCGCAAAGGGAATTTATAAACGTATTCGTTATTTACAGAAACAATCAAACTGCGTGCTTGATATCCAACAAAAAATTTTATATGACCGATTTTCTTTTTATTTAAATCATTTTTTATAAAACGAACACATCCAATAACATCAGAATTTAACATCACACGCATTTTTTTGCGCAATGGCTTATTCGGAATACAAGCACAAAAAATATTTACAAGGAAATGACGAACAGCAGACATCGCTATACCGTCCCTAAAATTTCACGTGCAGTGTTTAACAATGATATCACAGCATCGATATCGTCTGATGAATTTAATGTAACAGAATTTGCTGTTAAATCACGAGATTGTGACACATTTGATTTAACAACAAAACTATCCACATCCTTTGGCAGATTACCTTCGTGTATTAATTTTTTCACCCCGGCAATCGTCATACCACGGTTATACAGCAAATCTTTGATAACGACCAACCTATCAACTGTTTCTGGACGATAATACCGCCGACCCCCAGCCCCAGTTGTCGGGCGAATTGCGGTTGGAAATTGCTTTTCCCAATAACGCAGTGTGTGTGCCGGCACAGACAGCCGTTTTGCAACATCGTTTATTGAAACAAAATATTCGCCGTCCATATTCATTCCTGTATATTATTCTGCAACTGGTTCATTTGGTATTTCAACAGTTATCTCAGCAACCGTTTCATCGTTCGATTCATCTTCGTGTTCGATAGAAATCGCCGACATAACCTTTTCGTTTTCGGCTGTTCTGAACAGTGTCACACCAGCTGTTGCACGTCCTGCAATACGAACATCTGCAACTGGTGTTCTTATAATCTTACCGCCATCGGTCACCATGATAATATCGTGATTGTCATCAACCGGGAACGAACCCGCAACCGCAGTATTTTTACCACCCAGTTTAATATTTGCAAATCCAGAACCACCACGATGTGTTATACGATATTCATATGACGAAGTCCGCTTACCAAAACCATTTTCAGAAATCGTCAAAATGAATTGTTCGTTCTTTGCCATTTCTGCCATCTTGGCATCGTCCAATACCAAATCTGTTGTTTCTTCTTCGGCATCGGCCTCTTCTTCAATACCAGTTGCGGCACGACGTGCGGCGCGACTTTGTTTGATGTATGCAGCACGCACAGCAGAATCTGTTTCCCCATGATTCAGCATTGCCATACCGATAATTTTATCATCTTTGCCCAATGTTAATCCGCGCACACCCGTTGAATTACGTCCCGCAAAGACACGAATTTCATTCACAGGGAATCGTATGCAACGCCCGCGATATGTGGCCAAAAACACATCTTGGTCTTCGGTGCATGGCAACACGGAAATCAAACTTTCGCCGTCGTCCAACTTCATCGCAATCTTTCCGTTTGCGCGAATTGAATCAAAGTCTGACATACGATTGCGACGCACTGTTCCAGTACTTGTTGCGAACATCAAGAAATGTTCCTTACCACTTTCTTGAACCTTTTGCACTTCTTCTTCGTCAACTGGCAAAATCGCAGTTATTGTTTCGCCAGCTTCCAACGGCAACAAATTCACCAACGGACGCCCTTTCGCTGCAGCCGCCGCCTCTGGCAATTTATATGTTTTTAATTTATAGCACAAACCTTTGGACGAGAAGAACAACAATGGTGTATGCGTATTTGCAACAAACACCTGGACAACATAATCATCGTCTTTTGTTGTCATAGCATTACGTCCCTTGCCCCCACGTTTTTGTGCACGATATGTATCCAGCGCAACACGTTTGATGTATCCAGTATTAGAAACCGTCACAACCATATCTTCACGCGCAATCAAATCTTCCATATCAATATCAATTTCTGCATCAGAAATTTCTGTACGACGTTTAGACGACCAATTATCGCGTTCATCAATCGTCTCGCTGCGAATGATTTGCACGATACGTGCATGGCTGCCCAATATATCAAGCAAATCTTTAATCTGGGCACCCAAATCGACCAAGTCGCTGTGAATCTTGTCACGTTCAAGACCAGTCAAACGATGCAATTGCAATTCCAAAATTGCGCGCGCCTGGTCATCAGACATACGGAACATTCCGTTTTCATATTCGGTGTTCGGGTCATCAATTAATTTGATATAGCTTTCAATATCAGCCGCGTGCCAGGTACGCGAAACAAGCTGTTCGCGTGCGACATCTGGGTTTGGACTTGATTTAATCAACTCAATTACTTCATCCAAATTACCAACAGCAACCGTTAAACCCAACAAAGTATGTGCACGATTACGCGCCTTGTTCAAATCGAAAATAGTTCTGCGACGAATAACCTCTATACGAAAATCAATAAACGCATCCAAAACACCGCGAATATTGAACAGCATGGGTTTTCCACGATTCAGCGCCATTAAATTCACCGGGAAATTCGTCTGCATTTCAGTGTATTGGAACAACTGATTTAAAACAACATCTGGAATCGCATCGCGCTTTAATTCAATAACAACACGCAATCCTTCCTTGGACGATTCATCACGAATCTCGGCGATACCTTCGATTCGTTTATCCTTAGCCAATTCTGCAATTTTGATAATCATTTGCGATTTGTTAACCTGGTACGGAATTTCATCAACAACAATCGCTGGATGATCATGGAAAGTTTCCATATGTGTTTTTGCACGAACAATTATTGAACCACGTCCGGTTGTGTGTGCTTTGTACGCACCAGAACGTCCCATAATAACGCCACCCGTTGGAAAATCAGGCCCCGGTATAATATCGAATAATTCATCGTCAGAAATTTTATCATTATCCAAAATAGCTAAAATACCATTGCACAGTTCGCCCAAATTATATGTTGGAACATTCGTCGCCATACCAACCGCAATACCAGAACCACCATTCACCAGGAAATTTGGAAACTTGGTTGGCAAAACGACTGGTTCTTGCAACGTGCCATCAAAGTTCGGTTGCCAATCAACAGTATCTTTGTCCAAATCATCCATCATTGATGCACCCAGTTTTGACAAGCGCGCCTCGGTATAACGCATAGCAGCAGCTTTATCACCGTCGCGCGAACCAAAGTTACCCTGACCCTGAACCAGCATTTCGCCCATAGAAAAGTCCTGGCCCATACGAACCATTGCCTCATAAATAGAACTATCGCCATGTGGGTGATATTTACCCATAACATCACCAACAATACGTGCCGATTTAACCGTTGATTTTGTTGCCGGTGCGACATCATTCATAACATACAAAATACGACGATGCACCGGTTTACAACCATCACGAACATCAGGCAACGCACGGTCAACAATAACCGACATAGCATAGTCCAAAAAGCTTGTTCGCATTTCGTGTTCCAGCGATGATTGTGGAACTTTGATTTCATTTATTTCGTTTGTTTCAATAATTTCTGACATCCCAAAAATCCCTTAGTTTTTAGCATACAAAGCATAGCAAAATTTTAGCATATGGGTCAAGGAATAAAGCCCAAAAAACATATTGACAAACACGGTTTTTGTAATACAATAAATCGCAGAAATTAGGGATTTTTTAAAAATGAACACAACAAAACATTTATTTTTACCACTGTGGCAATTTTTTGCCGCTGTTTTCGTGTATTATTTAATGCTCGAAGGGTTAAAAAAACTCGGATTAATAAATTCTGGAAAATCGAAATAAAAATGTTGCGTTTTATAAAAACCTGTGATTAAATAGGTGCGCAAAAGGATTTAGTTATGGCAACAAAAAGAACATATCAACCGTCAAAAACACGCCGTGTGAAAACACATGGGTTCCGTGAAAAAATGGCAACAAAGAGCGGACGCGATGTATTGAATCGCCGTAGAGCTAAGGGTCGCGCACGTTTGGCTGTTTCTGCGGTTAACTAAAAAATCCGGCTGTTGCCGGTTTTTTATTTGTTATAACCTGTTGGTTATAGGTGATTAACAAAAACGGGGCATCGCCCCGTTTTTTATTCACGATTTGCCCAATGGCAAACCACAATAGCATGGTCGGCGGCATCAGTACGGATTTTATGATACGAGGTATTGCCGTCAATTTTCACATCAACAAATACTTCGGGAACATCGGGGTTGATTTCTTTTTTATAGTTCAATTCAATTCCGCACAATTTATGTTCGTTACGATATGCGTATCCAACGCTTTCCGTTGCCCACACGGCATAGACCGCGTTGTTTATATGCTGGTTCACATCAATATCGTCAAAGCGGCATTTCATTATGTGCGTTTTGTCCGCATCAAAGTCCGGGAATTTATCAAACTTACGGTCCAGCGCACGTTCACCAACCAAAATACGTTCCGGCAATTTATCGGTTAACACAACTGGACGACGGCGCTCCATATCAATCAGAATCCATTGTGATGTTGCGCGTACCATCAAACGATTATCCGCCCCGCGAATTTCAAAATCACGCACAGTGCGCAGGCTATCTGCAACAGATGGCCATGTGATAAAATGCAATTCTTCGTTTTCGTGTGGCAATTCGATAATATCAACCAAATAATGCGTCACGACCCATGCCAAATTATTTTGTAAAAGGAAAGTGCGCCCAACACCCAATTTTTCTGCATGTGTATCTGCGACCGATTGCAATTCGTTCATTAAAATTAACGGACGAACATTACCATAGCGGTCGCATTGATATGCTTGCAATTTTCGAATTTCGGTGTATTTGTCCGCCATTATTTTTCACCGTTATTGTTTTCCGCAACGACAAAATCAACCGTATCACCCAATACGATCTCATTTGCACGCGCCGCAGATTTAATCACACCATGCAACGCATCTGGCGTATCCGATGGAATTGTTAATGTTTCTAATTTCGCACCATTACCGATTTGGCGTTCTGTGCGCAAACCACGAACCGTTTTCAATATATCCAACGCAATTTGCATTTGCGAAACATCAGTATCGCGCGCCACATCAACATCTGGATACGGGGTCAGGTGCAATGTTTCGCCACCCTCGCTATCTTGATAAATCTTTTGCCATAATTCTTCGGTAATGAACGGTATAAATGGCGCATACAAACCGATTATATTACGCAACACTTCCCACAGTGTCCATTGTGCCGCCAGTTTTGATTCCGCGCTGTATTTTTCAGGACTCCAGAATCTGTCTTTGATAAATTCCAAATATTGATCACAGAACACATCCCAGAAAAACGCATCAATCGCCGAACGCGAATTATAGTTGTCGTATTTATCCAAATTCTTGCGAACCTCTGCAATCGTCTTGTTCAATTCAGACAACACCCAACGGTCTTCGACAAAACGATTTGCAATTTCGATTTTTTGTGTTTGCTTTGAATCAAAATCTTCCAAATTCATCAAAACATAACGTGACGCGTTCCACAATTTGGTCAGCAATTTAGAACCGCGTTTAACCTCATCATCACTGTAACGCAAATCTGTTCCGATTGGCGCGGTTGCAACCCAATAACGCAATGCATCGGTGCCAAATTTATCAATCGCTGTTAATGGGTCTGTTCCATTACCCTTGGTCTTGGACATCTTTTGACCCTTAGAATCACGAACAAGACCGTGGAAATTCACCGTTCTGAACGGAACATCGCCCATAACGTAAATACCCATCATAACCATACGCGCGACCCAGAAAAATATAATGTCGGCGCCAGTGTATAACAAATCTGTTGGGTAATATTTTTTCAATTCCAATGTATCTTCGGGCCAACCCAATGTTGAAAATGGCCATAGTGCAGACGAAAACCACGTATCCAACACATCGTTGTCGCGTGTTAATTCTTTACCACCCGATTGTTTAATTGCTTCCTCTTCGGTTGCAGCAACATAAACATTGCCGTCCGCATCATACCATGCCGGTATGCGATGTCCCCACCACAACTGACGCGAAATCGCCCATGGACGAATATCCTTCATCCACGCCATAAATAAGTTATAACGATGGTCTGGCATAAACTTAATTTTGCCCTCTTCCACTGCCTTAATCGCAGGCACAGCCAATTTTTCAGCATCAACAAACCATTGATCTGACAACCATGGTTCAACAACCACGCCACCACGTTCAGAATATGGTGTTGGAATAACCTTGTCTTCAACTTTGACCAACAAACCCGCTGCTTCAATATCTGCCATAACCGCAGCACGCGCTTCATATCGATCCATATCCCAATATTTTTCTGGTACTGGTGCTGCCGAAATCATACGCGCAGTTGGCGTTAAAATACAAACCGGTGTCAAATTGTGACGCAAGCCAACCTCATAGTCATCAAAGTCGTGCGCCGGTGTAATTTTCACCGCACCCGTTCCTTTTTCTGGGTCAGCGTGTTCGTCACCGATAATTGGAATTTCAATATCTGTTAATGGAATTATCGCTTTCTTACCAATCAAATGTTTCAATTTTTCATTTTCTGGATGAACTGCAATCGCCTGGTCACCGAACAGTGTTTCCGGACGTGTTGTTGCAATTTCGATAAAACCACCATCTACCAACGGATAATTGAAATAATAAAACTTACCGGTTTCTTCACGTGTTTCAATTTCCAAATCAGACACAGTTGTTTGCTGTTTCGGGCACCAATTCACCATACGCTTTGCACGATAAATTAAACCCTCGTTATACATTTTTACAAACAATTTCGTAACCGCTGCAGATAAACCATCGTCCATTGTAAATCTTTCGCGATGCCAGACCGGTGTAACACCCAATGTGTGCAACTGGTGCATAATTTGACCACCCTTGTCCGCCTTCCATGCCCATGCGATTTCCAATAATTCTTCCTTGGTTTTCGAACGTGGGTTTATACCGCGTTTTGACAAATCCCGTTCAACAAGTAATTGGGTCGCAATAGATGCATGATCGGTTCCGGGTTGCCATAACACGTCAAAACCCGCCATACGTTTATACCGGCAAATGATATCGGTCAAAACATTATCCAACGCATGTCCCATGTGCAGATTTCCCGTCACATTTGGTGGTGGCATCATAACACAGAACGACTTTTTCGATGAATTTACATCGTTATCCCAAAAACTGTTGTTATCCCAAAATTCTTGAATTTTGGTTTCAATTTCGCGCGGACTGATGTTTTTACCCAATTCTATTTTCATATTTTTACCCCAATAAACTGTATGTTTAACCGTCAAATCTTAGCATATTAAATTGAAATTTCAAGCACACAAAACACCCCTGCAACAAAACATTGACAATTTGATTATTATGTATAAAAATTTGAATCTAATGGAATTAGCGACATTAAATTTATTGAAATCTAGCGCCACCGCAAACAATGTTTCTGTGGAACATCATCATACTGGTGGTGATAAATGTTATACTTTTCCTGTTTATTCTATGCTGTTCACAGACGATTTACAGCCAGATTCAACCACATTCGAAATGTCAACATGTTGTGTTAATTGTTCTTATAAAATGCTTTTTGGGTTTCCATATATGCAGTGCGAGATTACAATTGAAAGGGACGATGGCGATGTTGTTGCAGAACTTGAAAGCATTTCGATTCCATTGAACCCCAAAAAACAAAACACATATCAGCGCAAGATTATCGCACTAATCAATGCGTGTTCTAGACGCGTCATTCAACAGGAAATGAAGAAAAACAAAATCGCGATGGCGGCGGTTGCCCATTCAACACTACATGACAATCTGTATAATTAATTCGCCAAATGTGCAACACGGCAAAAAGTCACACCATATACAGCGATTGCACCGGCTTTGGTTAAAACGCGTTTTAATTCATTAAATGTCGCACCAGTGGTCATAACATCATCAACCAGTAATATTTTCTTGCCCTTTATTTTATCTGAATGCCGAACAGTAAAAACATTATGAACGTTTTCAGCGCGTTGTTTACTTGATTTATGCCCCATATTCTCACGATATTTACGCGTGACAGAATCTAAATCCATCGGCACACCAAACGCATTTGCAATTGGTCGCGCAAGTAACGTTGCCTGGTTATAGCCACGATGAAACAAACGTTTGTTTGCCAATGGCACTGGCATAACAATGTCGGGTTGAATATCTGTATCACGCAAAGCCCAAATCATTGCACGTGACATAAATCGCGCATATTGTGTATGTCCAGCATGCTTGTACGGCAACATCGCAAGTTTTGATGCATCATCATAAACACATGCCGAACGAATTAAATCAAGCTCAGCTTTACCCGCGGCACATGTCGGGCATAACATATTTGGTGACAAATCAAAACTTGATGCAAAGGGAAAACCACATTTAACACATTTTGCACCATCAATCCAATTAAACGAGGTCCAACAATCGTCACATAATTCACCATGCGTCGAAACACGTGCGTTACATAATGGGCAAGTTGCAGGAAAAACAAATTCAATAAATGATTCTAAAATTTTACGCACATAATTCATTGACTATTACCAAGACATACTTTTATATGTCTTTTTGCCAACAGTGTCACCGAATAAATTGCGCTGTTGTTGGGTCAATGTTTCAAATTGGTCATTTGAAATTATACGAAGCAAGAAACCATCATCACCACGCGCCGCCAACACTGGCACAATACGTTGTTCGGCAACACCAGTATCACGCAAAACCTGTTCCACAATCGCCAATCTGCGTGCCGCTAATTTACGGCTATCGGCATTGTTCATAACATCCTGTGGAATTGTGACTTGAATTGCGCGCTTTGGATTACTTACCACAATTGATGCATATTCGGTCAACAGTGTGTAATTATCGCGCGACAACGCAGAATCATCATTGCGGAATCTTATTTTAATTTCCAAAGGACGAATACCACCAGATTCAGATAAATCACGCGCCGCGGTGAATCCTTCAACCGAAGAAGACATATCACTTGTTGTATCAAAACGGTCATCTATCTGGAAAGTAGAAAGATGTTTATTTTCAGACAAAAACGTTTTGTGAAACGCACGGCGTAATTCAGCCGGTGACATCGAAGACATATCATTGCGTGCCGCCGTAATACGTGGCGAAGTATTTTTTTCAACCGTGCGTGCAACAGTATCATTGTCCATTGGCACAACCACGCGTGATAATTTTACCGACGAATCACCATTTTTTGTTTCAACTGTTTTTGTATTATTCGCAACAACTGTTTCAATTATTTTTGGTTCTGTAGTCACCTGTGTGGTTTGCACACCCACGCTCGCATCGGCACGGCGTTGTAATTCCATTAATTTTGCAATTTGGTTATCAATTTCTGCCATTGCCTCATGCTTTGTGATTGGTTCCGCATTACGCGCAACAACCGTCGGTTTTTGTTGAACATAATCTAAATCTTCTTCGGGCAAATCAAAATCAGAATTTAACACCGCAAATTCAGACGGACGTGGCATACGCAGTGGCGCATCATTTGTTGCCCACAAATCAGAACTTGGGCGATTTGGAATTAAAATATCAGCGGTTGCTAACTTTTCACCATGCGAAACTTTTGTTTGTTTTACCGCCGGACGCGCAACCACAGAACGCGTTTTAACCACCGGTGCAACCGACACAGTTTTTTGATTAACAATTTCTTCACCAAATGCGGCACGTGCCGAAACCCCAGCAGACGCAACATTTACAACCGGCAAACGAACATCCCCCCAGGCATTTGATATCACAAAAATCGCCAACAATGACGCTGAAAATTTATGCATATTCCTTTCCTTCCAATTCAATCATAGAACAAATGACGAATCGGGGGCAAGCAGAAAATGCACAAACAAAAATTTATTTCGTAACAGTATCAGAAATAAGTTTTACAGCATGATTTTCGACACGCGATTTTTCCGCCATCTTTTTTAATCGTGACGGGTTATCAAATAATTCATCCAATGTCGATGACAACCATTTTGATGTGAACTTTGATTGTTCAACAGCAAACCCACCGCCCAGGCGCGCAAAACTTGCTGCATTGGCTGCTTGGTCTGGATTAATTCCCAACGGCACGATTATTGCTGGCCTGCCAATAGTTTCCAATTCAATCACTGTGCTTGCACCACCACGCGATATAACCAAATCAGAATCTGCAATCGCACCAGCCATATCATGAACAAAAGACAATACATTTGCGTGGATTTTATGTTCTGCATAGAAATGTTGTAATTTTTCAACATTTTCCGGACGTGTTTGATGTGTTACAAAAATCTTTTTATTTTTCATTTTTGTAATTGCATCTGGCACAACATCATCCAAAATCTGTGCGCCCAGCGAACCACCAGTCACCAATAAATGTGACCCACCCGGCAATTTTGATCCAGCATATTGAATAAAATCACGACGCACCGGCAAACCAGTATAAACCACGTTGGCTGTGGATTTTTTCGGCATACCATCAACTGTTGGAAAACTTGTCATTAATGTTTTAACCCAGCGCATAGCAAATTTATTTGCGCGTCCAATTGCCGCATTTTGTTCATGTAAAAATGTTGGTATGTGCCAAATGTGTGCCGCAAACACCGCCGGTACAGATGCATATCCGCCAAACGCAACAACACGTGCTGGTCTAAAAATCGCAAACCGCAATATTAATGCAAACGCCGACACACCGATTTTAAACAGCGCGTAAATTTGACTTAATCTGCTTTTTGCACCAACACCAGACGCCCAGACATGAACTACTTTTGATTTTTCCGGTTTTCCATCACGCACCATTTTATCAACACGACCATCACACGATATCGTAATTTTATGACCGCGCGATGCCAATTCTGTTGCCACTGCCAATGCTGGATATACATGTCCACCCGTTCCACCTGTTGCGATAAAAATTCTCATTTCTTTCACCTTTTATTTCCATTTATCTTCGCGCATTAATGCCAAAACCATTCCAAACAACAAACAATACGCAACTAATGAACTGCCCCCATGCGATATAAACGGCAATGTCATGCCCTTTGCAGGCATTAAACGCAATGTTGATGCCAAATTGATAAAACATTGAAAACCAAACATTGCTGCCGTACCAGCAATCGCCATTGAAGAAAATTCGTCACGCATACATCTTGATTGTTTTATAAGATGAATCACAACCCAGGCTAATAAAATTATTAATCCACAAGATGCTATCGCCCCAAAATTTTCGGATATCACAGATAAAACAAAATCACTTTCTGCCATTGGCAAATGTTCCACCACAGACGCTTTATCCCCAGCACCAAACAAACCACCGTTACGAATTGCACGCAAACCAATACCAACTTGGCTTGTTGGATCCATTGGGCCAAAGAAAGACAACAATCTGGCAAGCGCATGGGACTTTATTAACACTAACAAAGTTCCAAAACCAGCTCCTGCACATCCAAGAGACACAACCCAACGCATCGGCAACCCTGCCAATAAAAGCATAGCCCCAAAGGTTGCCAAATATAACCCCATCGTCCCAAGGTCTGGGTGCCATGCCTGAATACCACACACAATTGCCAGGGGTATCAAATACCAACCCCAAGACCATGTTTTTAACTGAAACAATGTGCGCTTAAAATCAAATACATCTTTGCCATATACAGATTTCATTTTACAAATAAACCATGCCGTTATCATTACAAATCCAGGCTTCATCAAATCAGATGGCATAATGCGTGGCAAACCCGGTATAACAAACCAACGATACGATTTATTTAAAAAGTGCGGATTGACAACCGTTCCCAAAAGCAACAAGAAACACACAATCAAATCAATCCATGATATTTTAAGTATCGTGTTACGACTTGTCATACTGACCCCAATCATTGTCGCGATACCAATACCAGAAAATAAAAACATGCGAACAAAAAATTCATACCATTCGGTCTTGCCAGATGTGCGAACAAAATTTGCAGAACCACTTGATATTGCGATTATAATCGCAGCAAACATCATGCCCAGCACCAACCACAGCAATACTTTGTCTATTTCAAAATACCAACTAGTAAACTTGCTTTCTTCGGTTCGTCTGAACATGTCCGCCCCCACACATTACGCGAATTTCAATATTACCAATGCAAGACCCGAAAACATCACAGATAGAATAAAAAATCTATCAACTATTTTTGTTTCTGCCCAACCTAATTCTTCAAAATGATGATGCAACGGTGCACGCAAGAACACACGACGACCAGTCCCAGTCAATTTACGTGTTATTTTGAAACACATTGTTTGAACAAAAGAAGATAATAATATCAATACCATCATGCCTGCGGCAACACCCATAACAATTTCCGATTTTAATAACATTGCAACTGTCCCCATCAATCCACCAAGCGCAAGAGAACCCACGTCGCCCATAAATATTGATGCTGGTTTCGCATTATACCACAAAAACCCAAGAACTGCGCCAAATGTCGCCCCCAACACCGCATACAAACCACTTGTTTCTGGTAAAAACGCCACAGTATCCATAAACCCAATTCGTGTTGCACCATACAACGCAACGACCAAAACTATTAACACGGGCATATACAGCTTTGCCAACATACCATCCAAACCATCTGTGATATTGGTTGCGTTTGCAGAACCACAAATCACAAAATATGCAAACACATAATACAGCAAACCCAATGGCAACACTATCCAAGAACCGAACGACAACGACAATTCTGGCATATATGCCGGCATTGTTTTGTTAATAAGATATGCTAAAATTACTACAAAAATCGCTTCAATTCCCAAACGCATTTTTGGACTTAAACCATTTGACGCCTTGACCGATTGCGAAGACACTTTTTTATAATCATCTGCAAACCCAAGAATCCCAAACATTACCAATGCCATCAATGCAATCCAACCCGTCATATTAGTCAACGGCATAAATAAAACACTTGATACCACAATCGCCAAAACTAACAATATTCCGCCCATTGTCGGTGTTCCTGCCTTTGCACGATGCGATTCGGGAACATTTTCACTGATTGGCTGACCCTTTTTCTGCCAGTTGTGCATAGCGCGTATGAACGGCCTTCCAAACATTAACAAAATCAAGAAAGACAATCCAAAACCACATGCAAATTGTGTCCATCCACTATTAAAAAAAGATATCCCTTTAGACAAGAAAAAATCAGTCAGCATAATGTTCTCCTTATTATGCTGACATTTTATCACAAAATTGGCTGAAAATAAATTTTATTTAGTCCGACAATCAATTATTTCTTCGTCATCCAATAACATTGTCCAAATTTCGCCTTTTTGCCACAAAACAACGACAATATCGTTTAAAACACCACTATATTTTGCGCCAGATGCAGACGGTACAAGCAATAAATCTGCAACATCACCATTTATATTTGCCTGCATTTTGTTTCCGTCCTCTGTGACGACTATTTGCACATCGTATGCGCCACAATGCAATACTGAATCAGCATCGTTCTTTTTACATGCAAACAATGCCATTGCACACAATAAACAAAGCATAAATTTTTTCATTTTGTCCCTCACTTTCTTTCAAAACACAAATTTTAACAAATTAAAATACGCCGCCAACCACCGGACCCGATGACGATGTTTTTTTAACAGATACAGGGTTTGGTTTTTGTCCCGATTTAAAGGCTTCGGTAATAATTGTGCCATCCGGGTCTGCAGAAGCAGCCACCCCTGTGCGCCGATTAACCCGAACAAATGATAAACCATCTGGAATTGGGAAAGGTTGATTTTTTTCGTCTTCTAATGCGGTTTTCATAAAGTCCGCAAATACGCGTGCAGCCATATGACTGCCCGCACCTTTGCCCAATGGGGTTGGTGTATCATACCCCAAATACACACCTGCAATAAGATTTTTTGAAAAACCAATAAACCAAACATCTTTGACATCATTTGTGGTTCCCGTTTTTCCAGCAATAGTATGTCCATCAACACGTGCCTGGCGACCTGTGCCGCGTTCAACTGCGCCCTGCAGAATCGATACAATTTGATATAAACTTTGCGCATCAACCAATGGTTGCGATATTCCAATTTTTTCTGGAGGCACCAAATCATCAGACCATTCGACAAATTCTGGGGCAACACCTTCGATTGCACGACCATAGCGGTCTTGAATATAATCAACCAATATCGGTTCTATGATGCGTCCGCCGTTTATAAAAGCAGAATATCCAGACACTAATTTTTGCAGTGTAGTTTCACCAGCCCCTAATGCCATTGATAAATTTACATTTTTCATATTTTGCGGATATACACCAAACCTTTGTGCCATTTCAATTGCGTTTTCTGGACCGATTTCTTGGGCTAAACGCACAGTTGTTACATTACGCGATGTTTCCAGCGACAACCGTAACGGCACATCGCCCAAAAATTTCTTGTCATAGTTTTCTGGTTTCCATTCAATACCATTTTCACGAAATCCAACAATGGGCGCATCCAGCAATAAATGTTCTGGGGAATATCCGCGTTCCAACGCGACAAGATACACAAACGGTTTAATCGTACTGCCAATTTGACGATATGCCTGTGTTGCGCGATTAAAGGGACTTTCGGAAAAACTGCGACCACCCGACATAGCCAACACACGACCAGTGTGCGGATTCATCGCAATAATTGCCCCCTGTAATTTTTCACTTTTGCCTTCGTTATACTTATCTAATTCCTTGTTCAATGCAGCTGATGCAGCGCGTTGCAATTTGGGGTCAATGGTCGTCTTGATGTACAATCCCTGATTATAAAGTGTTTCACGTCCCAATACATCTAGCAACTGACGACGAACATCTTCGGCAAAATATTGAAAAGCAGCATCCATCTGTTCGGTAAAACCACTGTTAATGTTTAATTCTTCGGTGGATGCCTCGTCTGCCTGTTCTTTGGTAATATAACCTTCTTCCATCATACGACGCAAAACATAATTACGGCGTTCAACAGCGCGCTTTCTGTCATTTGGCGCCTTGGGCAACGACGCCAAAAATGCGCACTGCGCCAATGATAATTCTGATACAGGTTTATTAAAATACATCAATGCTGCCGAACCAACACCATATGCACGCGCTCCAAGAAAGATTTGGTTCAAATATAGCGTCATTATATGCTTTTTAGAAAAAGTCCGTTCCAAACGCAGTGCAAGTATTGCTTCTTTTATTTTACGCGAAATGCTGCGTTCAGATGTCAAAAAGAAATTCTTGGCAACCTGTTGTGTAATGGTCGATGCGCCTGAAAAATTCGTATTGAAGCCCAACATACGCGCACCATTGTTAACCATGGCACGCAGAATACCCTGGGCATCAATACCGGGATGAGTCCAGAAATTCTGGTCTTCGGCGGCAACAAAAGCATTAATTAATTGTGACGGAATATCGTCGTAATCAATAAACACACGGCGTTCTTCGGCATATTCAATAAGCAACGAACCATCCGCGGCATAAAGACGCGTTGCCACCGGTGGTGCATATGTTGCCAATTTGCGATAATCGGGCAAATCATTTCCATAAATGAATATAAGTGCCGCCAAAGCCGCAATTCCGGCAGTAAATGTCCAGAATATAACATGCAGCAAAATACGCAAAAACCGTCTGAATTTCATAATGTTTTTTAGTTTAAGATAAATATTTATTCTTTGCAAATAAAAACAAAAAACGCATCTTCCGATGCGCTTTCTTATAATTCAATCTGACCGTTTGTTACAACCAAGTCCGCACCCATATCGATTTTTCCACCAGCTTCACGCACCAGTAATTCCCCAGCGGCGATTTCTGCAAAATCAAGCGGTTCTGACACAAATCCATCAAATTTACCAGATGCAACCCATGCCATATCCAATGCAGGACACCCAGTCCGACGAACATCACCAATTGTTTTGCGGTTATCAGTCGTGTTATAAGCAATCGTTAAATTAGATTCTTCTTTGATATTAGAAACCTTAATCCGTGCAGAATGAAATGCCGAAAAAGCATATGCACCCGCACCCCGTTCTGCGTAATACAAACGTTCATCAATTGGCGAATAAACCAATGCGATTTGTGTTTCATCATTTGAACGCAACGCTAACGATATTGCAAAATGTGGATTTGCACGCACAAAATTTGCCGCCCCAGACAATGCCAACACAAATTCATCGCGCCCGTCACCCACCTTTGATACATTTGGGGTAAGCAGACCCGCGCTTGGGCGCACCAACATTAAATCAGATAAAATACTTTCTTCGATTCGGGATTCGGCCTTTTGTACAAAGTCGCGCGCCCCACGCAATGATTGTTGCAGATTTTCGACCTCTCCGAAATCGTGGCGCAAACTGGTTGCCGTGCGTTGCAACGCCATAAACATTTTGTTTAATTCCGTTGAACCCTTAATCAGCAATTCCATTTTGCGACCCCAAAATTATTAAAAATTGAAACCAGCAAACTTATTCTTAAATTCAGCCGCGCGTTGACCACGATCACCAGTATTTGCGCGTTGACCAGTCCAAGCAGAATGATTCAAATTATCCGTAGACAAAACCAAATCTTTCTTGACCGAAGAATACATTTTTACCGTTTTGCCATCAGTCATTGTGACATTGATTTCATGGTATTCTGGATGAATTCCTTTTTTCATAGCATAACCCTTTTGATTTTTAGCCCCGTGATTATACAAACAATTTTCGATAAATCAAGCGATATTCGCGAATTTAATAATGACCAATACACCCAAGGTAAGAATTTCCGGTCATTTCCAACACATTTACAAACTGATTCTGATTTTTTCCTGAAAAAAGCGCCAGAATTGTTCCGGCGTCTGTGGCCAACATATCTGCGACCGTTGCAATTGATGAATTCATTTTCTTAAAGAATCCACTTGCTGGGTAAATTTCTGCTGCAAACAATTGATGTGAACCATGTGCCGTAGCATTATTTTCCGCCTTTATAACCATCAACTGACATTCCGGGGAAATTATTATCTTATCAGTGACAACCGCGCCACCCCCCAACAATTCACCCCACCAGCCCGTCGATTCGCAAAACACTGGGTAATAAACGACCGCATTTGGATTCGATTCGAATATCTTTGGAAAGTCCAAATCAGATGTAACAACATCAGGCATTTCACCAGTTGCCGAATTTATAACCTTACGCGCCAACTGGTATATCGTATCCCCAGTTGTCTTACGCGGCCAATAAAGAATCGGAAACTGCTTCATTGATGTGAATTATATCAGATTCGGGCGTAATAAAAAAGGGGGTGATGTAAAATAAAGTGCTTGATTTTTTATTTTTTTATTTCTTTATAGATTTTCTGCAGGTTTGCCCACACCGTTTCGATATTGTTTTTTGTCGTTTTATAAAAATCGTCAGATATTGTTACGTTGAACAAACTCTTAACCAGCGCAGGAATAGATACCATAAACATGGCAATAAATACACCCATAAGTATTATTGTTACGATACTGTCATTACGCATCATTATACCATCCATTAAAATTTGCGAATCGTTTTGCGCAAATGCAGCCGACAACGCCGACACACCACCCCATGCACCAAATGCCACATTTATAAACATAACCGCAAAAGTGACGAATATTCCAGTCATTGCAATTCCAACTGTTGCCGCAACAACATCATTTATAATTGATTTAATATTTTTCCGCCCATCTGGCAAAATCGACCAACCTGGGAAAATCCACGCCATAAGAGACAATGGCAACATCACCAAATCCAGCGCAAGTTTCACAAAAATCTCAAGAAAGAACAATGGTATTGGCAATAACGCCGCAAAGAACAGCACAATTATCAACAAACCCGCAAAGAAAGCTAAAACATTGGGGAATATCGGTATGGTGTTCATAATTTTATGCATATATTGTTCATTAAATGCCATATTCATCAATGTCCAACCCGCAGTCATACCAATTCCAGTCATTTCATGAACAACACCCAATTCACAAGCCAAATTATGCCGCAATTTTGGTGAAAAAGCGCCTTTAGATGCCGCTGTATCTGATATTGATACTGGGTCCGCAATTGCGGTTGCAACAACACAAGTATTAAACCGTTCGTCCCCCGTCACCGCATGATTAAGCGACATACCAATGCTAAAAATCGGTTCAATTGCAATATCGTTTATCATACGCGGCAGTGGCGCAACCAACATTGCACACACCACCCCCAGTTTTAATATACGAACACCAAAATCACCAGTAATTGACCATGGTTCTATATTTTTTCCGTTCATATAACTATCAATCAACTGCCACGCCAACCATATTGCCAGTAATGCCGCGGTAAACGGAATTATAAACATACCAATGGTGCTATATATACCGGGCAAAGCGTTTGAAACCGTCCCGATAACATCCGAAAACATTTGGCATGTCCAACACGATGAAAAGAAATGAAAAGCGTCACTCATATTCACCGGTACTGATGTGCGATATATTGAAAAACCGGCCAAAACAACCCCGCCAGCAATCGCCCCAACGACCAATGGCGCAACCGCGCCTGCCGAAAACGGCAAGAACGATAAAAACACCAACCAAAAATTTTTTAACCAACGCATGTTTTAAGTATATCATATTTTGTCCCAAATGTGATATAATTGAAAAGATAAAAATATAGATAAGAGAGAGAATGAATTTTTTTCGCAAAGTTTTGCCTTGTTTTTTATTAGTGGCGATGTTTGTTGTCCCGTTGCCAGCATTGGCAGACGGTGGCTTTGTTGACAAGTTCAACCTGGCGCCTTTTGTCCCATTGGTACTGGATGCGATGATGACGATTGCATCTGGGGGATATGAATTTTTTGTTGGAAACGGCAATGGCATAATTTATTTGTTGGTTTGGGGATTCTTGGCCATCACTATTGCAATGTATTTGGTAAAAATGTATCTGCCAAAAAATTGGTTGGGAACATTTGGTTTTTCTGGTGGCGGTGAAATGATTGACGGCAAGGCCGACCCACAAACAATTGTTTTTAATGTTTTGAAGCCCTGCTTTCGTGCAATAATAGCCGCTGGTTTATTATTACAAATTCGCCCGGTTGTTTTAACCGAAGTTCTGGTAAATCCTTTTCTGCAATTTGGTTCACTTTATACGCACAGCATAACTGAAACAATTCAAAACACTGGTGTAACAACTGGGGTTGCGCAGTGTCCCGAATCTATCGTTCAAAAAGCATGGATATCAAAATCTTCTTGTGATTTTTTAATAAGGCCAGTATATGATTTGTCAGCCGCAAACAACACAATGATAAAACGCGGGTTTGAATCGTTGACGCGTGGCTTAACCGGGATCGGAATGTTTGTACCAAATGGCGGTGGTGTGTTTCTAAATATAATTACTGGTCTTATTTTAATATCAACTTTCTTTGCCAGCAATTTGTTTATGGCATTGCTTATTATACAGGGTATTTTTGAATTCGGTATGGCGCTTACACTTTATCCGTTCCAGGTTTTGTCTTATGTTGCAAAACCAAATGATAAATGGCTGGATATTTGGCCGGCGTTTTCTGGGGTAACAAGCGCATTAAAAAAACTTGTTATCACAATGATTATGTGTGCATTTATGTTGGGTATAAATGTTGCGATAATAAAATCTCTTTTCACATGGAATTCTTCAATTTTTATCAGCGACACAGATGTAATTAGCAACGGCGCATTTGGCGAACATTCTATATTATGGTTGTCATCAATATTGACTTTCTATCTTATGTTCAAATTATTTAATTTAACACGCGAACAATTAAATTCGTACGCAGGCAAAGACATGGGGGCATTGTACAACCAAGTAACAGGCGATACAAAGACAATGTGGGGAAATATCAAAAGCACAGGAAAAACGATTGGTAAAGCAGTGGGATGGATTAAAAGCAAATGAACAATGTAATTGGCACTTTTGTTGATAACACTGTCCAATGTTATGGATGTCCGATATTTGATCGGCTGTTTCAAATCGTGTCATCTGCGGCGGCAAGTGTTTACGACCGTATGGCATTATTAATGTCTATTTTGTTTTGCACACTGTTTGCATTTTTTGTTCTTAACGCGGTTTGGCAAAACATCAAAAAAGGTGCCCCAGATCCCATGTATCAAAAATCTGTCCGCCCAGTTATTATCAATTCGCTTATTGCATTGACATTACTTTTTACTGGGGTCACTCTGCCACGATTTATATCGCAAATCACTTTTGAACCAACAGCAGAAATTGCGACAATATATACACAAAGCATGCTAAACATTGATTCAAGTGTTGTTAATGAAAAGGTAACTTATCAACCATTACCAATATCAGACGATGGTTTTTTCCGTCCACAACTGCGCGACAAAATTATTGTACTGATGAAAACAACTATCACACAATTTCAATCCTATATGAAAATGGGTGTCGCTGTAATGGACACGGCTTTTTCTTGGAAAGCGCTGTTGGGAATTGGCGCATTAATTAAACATGTTATTTTATTTGCAATTGGATTATATATTTTCTATGGCTTCTTTAAGTTGTTTTTCAGATTTTGTTGTTATTTCGCAGATATAATTGTCGCAATGGCAATGTTTGCTTTTTTCTTTCCAATATCACTTGTATTAACCGCTTTTCGCAGTGGAGAAGACATACCAGCGTGGATATCTGCACTTGGCAAAAACATTGGTGGCACACAAATCAAAAAACTTATTAACGCAATTGTAGCACTGGCATCAGCAGTTATAACATATACGGTTATTATGGTAATTGTTACGAAGTTCTTTTCATCCCCAGATACTGGAACGGTAGACATTATGAACGCAATTACAACAGGAAATATATTTGATATGGATTTGTCTGGCGAAAACATATTATCCATAACATTAATGGGGATGGTCGCATTGATATATGTGATAAACTTTATACAAGACCAAATACCAAATGTATCAAATATGGTTATGTCTGCATTTAACTTGAATCCGGAAAAACCATTAAGCGAACAACTGGCAAACGATGTTGAAACATTAACCATGGCAACATTTGATACGGTCAAGAAAGTTGGCACAACCATCATTTCTGGTGGAGACAAGAAAGAAGAAAAGAAAGACGATAAAAAATGAAGGCAAAAATAATTTTGCTTATCGTTAAATTTGTAATCGGCGCAATCGCGTTGGGATTGGGCATTTGGTATTTATCGTCTTCAATCAGTGGCGATTCCATTACATACACCAGTATGGATAATTTCCTTAATGCAATTGGTGCAGAAGGTGACATCGCAAATACAAATGGATGTTTTTTATGTAAGTATGTTGCAGACCTGTTTGGTGTATTGGGTGACGCAACAGAAATGTTTTGGTCAAAAATTGTAAATCTGTTGTGGATAATTATGGCGATTGGTTTTGGTGTATTTTTATTTATCCATACTGGACAATATATATATGACGCAGCAAAAAAGACTGCTAAAATTGATACATCTGAAAAGAAAATTGAATTAAAGCCATGGTTCGACAAAGTATGGCGTACCGGCAGTCGCATTTTAATTTGTGGTGTATTACTTGGAACACTTGGTATGGGTGGAACAACAGCGTTGCGATATGTAACACGCGTAACAGTAACACCGGTAATGTTTGTTGGTGCAGAACTTGGCATGGCAGCAACAGGCGTTTCTGATTCAACAAAATGCGGTGCATTAGACACGGTTGAAAAAAACGACGACATATTAAACCCCGTATTACAACCGTTCATGTGTTCCATTGGCAACCTTAATGCAACAATGCTAGCGGGCGCTGCCGGGGGCTTTTCAATGATGAATTATGCATGGATGGGTATGGGTGGTGGCGCAATAACATGGCTTGCAGGGCTTATGTTGGTTATAATGTTTTTGGTAATCGGTTTTGATTTATTTTTCCAGGTCTTATCTGTTGTATTTAAATTGATATTCATAATTATATTTATGCCGATATTTATCGCCGCCGCAGCTTTTGAAAATGTTTGGAAAACAGCATCTGGTTTGTTCACAAAAGCGATTGGAATGTTGGCAACTGCTGCGGTCAAGATTGTTGCAATATCACTTAAAATCATTGTGATTTATGCAACGGTATCTTTTGCTGCTGATGCACATTTTCCAGGACCAGTCGATGGGTTCAGTACGGTATTACCACCAATGTTGTCGCAAACAATACAAAACCCAGACGCAAAAACATTATCAGTAATGAACACTTTTACCGAATGCGAACATGTCGCATTGGTGGACGGCAAAATGGATGCTGGTAAATTTAAAAACTGTTTTACTGCACATCGCGCAACTGTTGAACGTCGTTATCCGGGTGCATTTGATTTCCTGAGTGACGGATGGGGATTTTTAATGATGATGATTGGCATATTTGCATTATACTATTGGGTTGTATCACCAGAAATTGATAAAATCTTTGCACCGGTTAAGGACGAATCTGATTTTGACTTTGGCGGCAACATAAAACAATTGGGTAAAAACATTTGGAATCTGCCAGTACAAATCACAGAAAAGATAACCGCAGGAATGGGTAAGAAAAGTTGATAAAACACATAGTTAAATTTTTATCGAAAATAATTATCGCAACATTACTTGTGATGTGTGTCACATCATCTTTTGCCGAAACTGGTGATATTTTTGCAACGGAACACAACAGACAAATCTTTGTTGATAATCTTGTTGGTGAACACGGTGATTTGGTAGAATTTCAATCTGCGTTTCAAAATCAAATTACACGTGACTATGTTCCGGTTGAGGCACGCGTTGGCATCGCGATGATGAACGGCCTTAACCAAATTGCAAAAATACTGGATACATCATTTATTAGATTTATGATTATATTTATAATTATTATGTATGCTTTTTGGATAACACTGGAAGCATATAATATGATGACTGGCGACAGTAATGCAAACAAACTGGTCAAAGAAATAGTCAAAAAATCAATCATTCTTATTATTTGGATATCCGTATTGCAAATTGGTCCCGCCAAATTATTTCTGTATGTTGTTGGACCTGTCATAGCGCTGGGGACATTTATTGCGGACTTTATATTAAACGCAATAACCGCAACAGCTGGCATAACAATTCCAGACACATGTGGTGCGATTCATCAATATGCCGCGACGACAGTGCCATCTGGTATGATAGTAGATGCAACCGCCGCTGCAGATGTTTTATGTTTACCAACACGCCTTTCTGGATTTTTTGTAACCGCAATTGCAACAGGTTGGAAATGGATGATAGCGGGTGTCGGACACAGTATATTTACATTTGTCATGGGCGCGATATTTGTTGTGATATTTGCATGGAACACATGGAAATTTGCATTAATGGCATTATCGGTTATTATGAACTTATTCTTGGGGGTGTTGTTATTACCATTTACCGCATTTGCAGAAACAGTTCCGCAGACATCATATAAGGGACCAATTGGTAATATATTTAATTCGTTTATTGGTCTGTTTAATGGGGGCGAAGTAAAACTTGATAAACAAATAAACAGATTTATCAATGCAACGATTTATTTTATAACATTGTCTATTGTTATTGCGATTTGTGCCGCATTGTTGTCTGGGGTAATTGATACAAATACATCAACCCAAATACCAACATTACAAAACGATGGATTTATACCATTATTGCTTACTGGCGCATTAACAGCATGGCTTGCAAACAAGGCAGACGATACTGCACGTAAGATTGTTACCGATAAAAAACTTGATGGATTGGACGATGGTACTGGCAAAAAATTTGCCGAAGACATCAAAACCGTCATCCAAGACACATATAAAACCGCAAAGTCCTGGGCCAAGGCATATGGTGAGAGCAAGAAATAGTTTTATAAAATCGTTAAATAAGATTTCATAACATTTTTTATTCCACATTTTCCAAACGCAACTGTTAATACATCGCCATTTTCAGCAATAACTGTTCCGTGCCCCATCTCATTATGTGAAACCAGTTTACCAACCATTGTTTTTGGAACATCATGTGTTTTTATTTTTACATTATACGATGTTGAATAGGCGCGCGGGGCGCCCCCTTGAAAATCCAGGAAAAGATTATCCATTTCGGTAATAAATCGTGATGGCGAATTATATTGTCGCGAACCAAATACCATACGTGTCATAGCATTGGAAATTACCGCGCGTCTGCGTGCACGCGTAATCGCAACATATGCTAATCTTCTTTCTTCTTCGATACTGCCATCATCTATTGATTTTTCATTTGGAAAAATGCCCTCTTCCCAGGCGGGCAAAAATACCGTATCAAACTCTAAACCCTTAGCCGCATGAATTGTCATAATATTGACCGCATTTTTTTCACCACCAATTTTATCATCTTCATCATCATCAGTTGTCATCAACGCTGCTTGTTCAAGAAATTCTGGTAAAGTATCATATTTTGATATAACCGATGTAATAAGTTCGCGGATATTTTCCAACCGGTCACTACTGTCTGCATCTTTGGAATCGCGCCACATTTGCAAATACCCAGATTTTTCCAATAAATTCTGTGCCGCGCTTTGTGGAGACATTTCCATCCAGTTAAAATTAAACGCATCTAAAAATTCGTCTGCCGATGTGCGCTGTTTCCCAGACAAATTTGCGGTCCGTAATGCCGCCATTAAATTTGCCCCAGATGCTTTCAATTTATCAATCGCAGATGCACCAAACCCACGGCGCGGTTTACCGATAATACGCAAAAACGATATATCATCGAACGGATATACCAACAATCGCAAATACGCAATCGCATCGCGAATTTCCATACGGTCATAAAATTTTGTTGCGCCAATCAAACGATACGGCACACCGCGACGCGTAAATTCTTCTTCAAACAAGCGCGACAAATTACCCGCACGAATAAGAATCGCATTGTTTGAAAAATTATTTCCTTCACGAGATATAGCATCGGCAATAACACGCACTTCGTCTAAATCAGACGGCACAGTTAAAACATAAACAGGTTCACCCATTGTATCACTGTTAATACTGTGCAAATCTTTACCAAGTCGCCCATTATTATGCCGTATTAACGAATTTGCCGCCCCCAGTATATTCTGTGTGCTGCGATAATTGGTTTCCAGGCGAACAACTTTTGTATTTGGATATGTCTTTTCAAAATTCAAAATGTTTTTAATTTCCGCCCCACGCCAAGAATAAATCGATTGGTCGTCATCGCCCACACAGCAAATATTTGGATTTTCCGCCCCGCGTGTCAGCATTTCCAACAACTGCATCTGTGCAGCATTGGTATCTTGAAATTCATCAACCAATATGTATTTAAATTGATTTTGATAACGCGCTAAAATTTCGGGCTGTGTATTAAATAGTTGTAACACGCGTAAGATTATATCACCAAAATCAATCGCGCCCATACGGGCTAATTCTGCATTATAAGCGACATATATTTTATCTTGGTGTTCCAGCGCAGACAACCCTTTATCTTTTATGTATGAAAATTGCTCAACATAATCGCCCGGGCTTTTGGTAGACATACCCATATCGGCCAATATATTTTTAACAACGGACTTTTGGTCGTCTTCACCAAATATAATAAAATCATTACGCAAACCCGCGGCGGCGGCATTTGACCGCAAAATTCGCAAACAAATCGAATGAAAAGTTCCACACCATAAATCGCGCGCGTTCCACCCCGCCCCAGATTCTGCCAACATCGCAATTCGCGATTTCATCTCATTTGCGGCTTTGTTAGTAAAAGTCAGTGCCAAAACCTGCCATGGTTTTGCCAATTCATGATTTAATATGTATGCCACACGGGTTGTTAAAACGCGGGTTTTTCCAGTTCCAGCCCCCGACAGCACCAAAACCGGACCTTCTGTTGTCTTAACAGCCAATAATTGTTCTGCATTAAGATTTTCTAGCATTGAATTCATTGTTTCTTTATAATACACTAAACCAAAACAATAAAACAATCTATTTTACGAATCGGATATGAAACGGGTTATTTGCTTTGATATTGAAACAACAGGGCTTGAATACATGCGGGGCGACCGCTGTATTGAAATTGGCGCGGTTGAAATTGCAGATGGCGTTATTACCGAAAACACATTTCATGAATATATAAATCCAGATGGCAAAATTATTCCACCTGATTCATATATGGTTCACAAAATTTCCAACGCTTTTTTGGAAGACAAGCCAAAAATGTCCATAATTGCGCCAAAATTCTTGGAATTTATTGGCGATGCGCCAATCGTGGCACACAATGGCGCGGACTTTGACTTTCCGTTTATGAATCACGAACTGGCAATGTTGAATCTGCCCCAAATACCACGCACACAGCAACTTGATTCTATTGTAATTGCACGCAATCGTGTATTTGGTCCAAAAAGTTACTCGCTGGACGCATTGGCAAAATGGTTCGGCATATCATTAACCGCGCGTGCAGATGCGCACGGCGCGTTAATTGATGCTGAAATTCTGGCTAAGGTATTTTTGGAACTTGAAAACACCGAACCGGCACCAGATGTTCGTGATATTATTGAAAAGCAACATGCGGCATTTTTATCACACCCGAAAATTGGGGGCGATTTTCCACACCGCACATTTGCACCACATGATGACGAATTGGAAAATCATAATGCGTTTATGGCAAAGCTTGCGGGATAAAACTCGGTTGCCTTGTTTTTGTTTTATAACTGCTAATTTACAATTTAGTTGCATAAGCGACACCTGCCCCCTTGTGGGGCGGGACAGAGTCGGCTTATGAACACAGTGAATTAGCGACTCTTGGGTGGGGGGGGGATTATTCATTCCATTTTGATACAAAAAATTCATTAAAATCTAAATGTTCGTTTATACACATACGTAATGTATCTATTACGGTTTTTATACCCTTTCTGGCAAGTTCGGCATTAGCAATACGAATTACTTTATATCCCTGGGTTTCTATAAACTTTGTGCGTTCATTATCTTGTTTTATTGTTGTTGCATGTTGGTCGCCATCAAGTTCAATTACTAATTTTAATTCATGACA